>NZ_LWFU01000174.1:0-6541 GCF_001635135.1 Oleiphilus sp. HI0080 | reverse complement strand
GTGTTTTTTCACGGTACAAATTTTCTGCCTTTTTCTGCTTATTCTGCGCCAAGCTATGTGGTCGTGCATAGTTGTAAGTATGTCAACTTAGTTGGCCGAAGAAGAGGCATTAAGAAATACTTCTATCACAAGCTTTATCAAAAAATTTATTCTAACAAACATTTGCTTTGCGTCTCTGATAGCGCAAAAGAGGATATGCTTGCTTTGATTAAAGCCAAACCGCAGTCTATTGAAACGATCTACAACGGCTTTGATTTCGAAAAAATGAAAGCCCTTGCGCAACAGCCTTGCGCGCTTGAGCTACCCGAGAAGTTCATTATGTCTGCTGGGCGGCCTGATCGCACCAAGCGTTTCGATGTGCTGCTTCGTGCCTTTGCTGAGTCGTCATCAAGAGAAACGCACGACTTGGTTATTTTCGGAGAGGGGCGGGGATTGCCAGAACTGCAGCGGCTCGCGAAGGAGCTCGGAATTGACCATCGCGTTCGGTTTCTCGGGTTTTACTCTCCTCTAAATGCGGTCTATCAGCATGCGAGCCTTTATGTGCTGAGTTCTGATATTGAAGGCTTGCCTACCGTGATTGTCGAAAGCATTGTGGCCGGAACCCCAGTGGTGAGTACCGATGCAGGTGGGGCGCGTGAACTGTTAGCGAACGGCTCCGCTGACTATGTTTGTGAGAAGGGAAACCACAGAGAGCTCGCCAAGTTGATCGATCGGGCGCTCGAAGAAGACAAACCGGTGAGTGCAGAGATGCTTTCTTTTCTTCAATCCGATAAAGTCGCTCTACACTATATCTCCTGTGCCGAAAGACAGGCTCGGAATGCTCGCTATGATTAAAAACTCCGATATTACCGTTGTGGTTCAAGGGCCTGTTGTGGCGAGCCCTGATCGGGCTATGGACGAGGGCATTACCGAGAAGTGTCTGACCAGCGTTCGTCATCACCTGCCAGGGGCGCATGTTATTTTGTCGACATGGCAGGGCCAACCGGTCGAAGGCTTAGATTACGATGAGCTTTTGTTAAATGAAGATCCGGGTAGCAATATCACGGAATATACCGCAGACGGCAAGCCCGATGCATCCAACAATAATCGCCAGATCGTTTCTTCTCGAGAAGGGTTGAAGCGAGTAAAAACGCCTTATGCGATGAAGTTACGTTCTGATAACTATCTAGTGGGTGATCAGTTCAAATTTCTGCAAGCGTCCTTTCCAGAGCGCTGTGAAGAAGATCGCTTTCTCAGCGAGCGGGTCGTGGTGAACAACACCTTTACCAGAGCTTACGCCAGATCAAGGAGAGTTGCGCTACACATGTGTGACTTTTTTTACTTTGGGCGAACCGAAGATGTTCGCGCGTTATGGGGTATGAGTAATTTGCCTGATCTCGCTTATGACCAAACACGCAATGGCCAAAAGCAATATTGGGGCGCGCCGCATTACAAAATAGATTGCACGCAAAAACTCTTGCTTGTTGCTCTTCAGCAGTATGATGCCAGCTTGAATGTAGAGCACCTTCACGACGCACCGGACGATCTCATTGCGCGCTCAGAACGAATTTATGCCAATAACTTTGTGATTGGTGAGCCCGAGCTGATTGGTTTAGGGCTATGTAGCAAATTTGGCCCTCAAGAGCGGGCGAACCGCCTTAGTGGACGCCTCACTTATGTGAACTTCGATGATTGGCAGGTGCTTTACAAAAAATATTGTGATGCAGAGTTTCCGCTTGGGATGGCGCCATTGCGGATTCGAAAGCGGAACTTTCTCCGAGCTTTTCTGCTTGCCGCAAAGTTATTGGAAGAGGCGCTAAAGAGGCTCAAGAAGAAGGCTTAAAGCAGATAGGCTATTCTGCCGTCTGAGAAGACAATATAGATAGGTTCAAACACATTATATGAAAATACTGGTAACAGGCGGAGCGGGTTTTATAGGGTCTGCTTTGATAAGACACCTTATTCAGGACTGCGAGCATCACGTTTTGAACGTTGATAAGCTCACTTATGCCGGTAATTTAGAGTCTTTAAGCTCGATTGAAGGTCATGAACGCTATCGGTTCTATCAGGCGGATATCGCCGATCGAGAGCTTATGTCGCGTTTGGTTAATACGTTTGAACCAGATGCGATTATGAATCTCGCGGCAGAGAGTCATGTAGATAGATCTATTGATGGTGCAGCCGATTTCATCCAAACGAACATAGTGGGTACATTTCAGTTATTGGAAGTTGCTCGTCAATATTGGACTTCCTTAAATAGTGATCAGCAAAGCGCGTTTCGCTTTCATCATATCTCGACGGATGAGGTTTACGGTGATCTCGAAGACGATGGCTCACTATTTACTGAATCGACCTCTTACAAACCCAGCAGTCCGTACGCGGCTACGAAAGCGTCTAGTGACCACTTAGTGAGGGCTTGGAACCGGACATACGGCTTGCCAGCAATTGTCACCAACTGTTCCAACAATTATGGGCCGTATCACTTCCCTGAAAAGCTTATTCCGTTGATGATTTTGAATGCGCTTGAGGGAAGGCCGTTGCCTGTCTATGGCAATGGACTTCAAATTCGCGACTGGCTTTATGTTGAAGATCATGCTCGAGCCCTTGTTCGCGTTATCGAAGAGGGGAAGGTGGGCGAAACATACAATATCGGTGGTAACAACGAAGTTCGAAACATCGATGTTGTAAAAGGTATTTGTTCCATTCTAGAAGAGCTCAGACCTTGCCTTCCTGTCGGCGTTGAACGATACGTCGATTTGATTCAATTTGTTGCCGACCGGCCAGGGCACGATCTTCGCTATGCGATTGATTCGTCCAAGATTCAGTCTGATCTTGGGTGGCAACCAAAGGAAAGCTTTGAAACGGGCTTGAGAAAAACGGTTGAGTGGTTTTTGGAAAACCAAGACTGGTGGCAGCGCGTGCTTGATGGGTCTTACAATCGAGAACGACTAGGCATCAGCGACTAGGCATCAGCGACAAGGAGCAATGATGAAGGGCATTATTTTGGCGGGTGGTTCGGGAACGAGGCTCCATCCGATTACGATGGGAGTCTCCAAACAGCTTTTACCTGTCTATGACAAACCGATGATTTATTATCCCTTGTCTGTTTTGATGTTAGCTGAGATTCGCGACATATTGATCATTACGACGCCAGATGATCTGGCGGCTTTTCAGCGATTGCTCGGAGACGGCAGTCAGTTTGGTGTGTCTTTGTCGTATGCTGTTCAGCCCAGTCCAAACGGGTTAGCGGAAGCGTTTATTATTGGCGAAGAATTTATTGGAAACGACTCGGTTAGTTTGGTGCTTGGCGATAATATTTTCTATGGGCAGGGCTTCAGACCGAAACTAAAACTGGCTGCACAGCAAGACTCCGGCGCCACCGTTTTTTGTTATAAGGTAAAAGATCCTGAGCGTTTTGGTGTTGTGGAATTTGATGAAAACTACAAAGCGCTATCCATTGAAGAAAAGCCAGAGAAGCCAAAGAGCAAGTATGCGGTTACCGGTTTGTATTTTTATGACAACGACGTGGTCGAAATAGCGAAAAATATCAAACCTTCTCACCGCGGAGAGCTGGAAATTACTTGTGTGAATGCGGAGTACTTGAACGCAGGTAAGTTAAATGTTGAGTTGCTTGGGCGTGGTTTTGCTTGGCTTGATACGGGAACTCATGACAGTTTGCTAGAAGCCTCTCATTTCGTGCAAACGCTTGAACATCGTCAGGGCTATAAGGTTGCCTGCCTAGAAGAAATAGCGTTTAAAGCGGGTTGGCTGAGTGAAGCAGATGTTTTGAAAACGGCTGAAAAGTTTATCAAAAACAGTTACGGACAATATTTGAAAGAGATTTTAGATGGGCATTAACCCCACGGAAAGTGATGTGAGAGAGCTGCTTTTCTCAAGTTTAGGGGACTCGAGAGGGGAATTAATAGCGCTGGAGCAGTTCAAAGAAATACCTTTTGAAATTAAAAGGATTTACTACATTTTCCAAACTGCAGAAAACGTGAAAAGAGGGTTTCATGCTCACCAGAGTTTGAAGCAGGTAGCGATTGCTCTATCTGGGTCCTGTGTTTTTGATGTCGAAACCGAGAGCGGAAGCTCCTCCCATTTGTTAGATTCCCCCAGTAAAGGTTTATATATGGGCGGGTTAGTGTGGCGAGAGATGCGCGATTTTAGCCATGACTGCGTGCTGCTGGTTATTGCTAGCGAATGCTATGATGAAGCCGATTACATTCGTTCATACGATGCGTTTAAGCATCAAAAGAGTCTTCTTGCTCAGTAGCAATCAATGATCTGCTGTCATTCCGCCAAATACAAAGAAAGGTATAGAAGTACACATGGTTGAGTTCTTAGATTTGAAAGCTGTTAACGCGCAGTATCGAAGCGAATTGATAGCGGCGTGTGAAGAGGTTGTCGATTCTGGGTGGTATATTCAAGGCGAAAAACTGTCTTCTTTTGAGCATCGTTTTTCTGGTTGGTGCGGCACAAACTATTGTGTCGGTGTGGGCAATGGGTTTGATGCGCTTCGCTTGATTATGCGTGCATGGATGGAGCTAGGGCGTTTGAACCGTGGTGATCACGTGCTTGTTCCCGGGAACACCTATGTGGCAAGTGTGCTCGCAATTACCGAGTGCGGGTTAGTTCCAATCTTCGTTGAGCCCGACGTGTCAACGTATAACCTTTCACTAGAACAAGTACAAAAGCAGGTAACCTCCAAGACCAAGGCAATCATGCCTGTGCACTTATACGGGCAGCTCTGTCCTATGCAAGAGCTTAGCGCTTGGGCGAAAGCAAACGATATTCTCGTGATTGAGGATTGTGCCCAGGCTCACGGTGCTGCGCGTGAAGGCATTCGAGCTGGTGCTTGGGGCGATGCGGGCGCGTTCAGCTTTTATCCCGGAAAGGTTCTAGGTGCGCTGGGTGATGGTGGAGCAATCACGACGGACGATTCTGAGCTTGCGGACACGCTTCGCTCACTGAGAAACTACGGGTCTGAAGAGCGCTATGTTCATGGTTTGCAAGGTGTGAATAGTCGTTTGGATGAAATTCAAGCTGCGATGCTGTCCGTTAAGTTGAAGTATCTGGATCAAGAGATTGCGGTAAGGCGAGCGATCGCTCAGAAGTATCTAACAGATATTTCGTCTAAATTTTTAACGCTACCTTATAGCGGAATCACTGAAGAACATGTTTGGCATTTGTTCGTTGTGCAGTGTGAAGCGCGTGATGCGCTCCAAGCTTACCTTGCTGATAATGGCGTGAAGACGCTCGTGCACTATCCGATCCCTGCGCATCAACAGAAAGCCTACCCCCATTTTAATGACCTTTCTTTGCCCGTGACTGAGAGGCTGAGCCGCACTGTTTTAAGCTTGCCGATATCGCCTTGCATGACGGAACAAGAAGTTGAACACGTGATTAAAGCCGTTAATGGGTTCTCAGCATGACGTTATCCAATGGGCAACCGAAGGTACTCGACGACGTCGTATTTATTTGTTTTGTATATAATCAAAAGAAATTTGTGCGCGAAGCGATAGATTCAGCAATCAATCAGACGTGCTATCCCTCGCGACTCATCATTATGGATGATGCTTCATCAGATGGAACTCAGGAAGTCATTGAGGATGTCATTAAGTCGGCTCCGTCGGAGCTGACTATCGAGTATTGGCGTAATGACCAGAACCTTGGCTTGAATGCGCAGCTAAACAAATTGTCTGGGCAGTTCGAGAATACGCTTATGGTGTTTCAAGCGGGTGATGATATCTCGGAACCGACGCGGGTGGAGGAAACCTACGCATGTTGGCTAGCGAACGACCGGCCACCGCTTATTGTTGCAAGATATGATGAGATTGATGAAAGCGGCGACATGGTTTCTTCCTTCTCTGCGTCGGCCAAGCCGCAAAAAAAATACACATTCAAACGCTTAGTGAACAGGCGAGCCACTATTTATGGATGTTGCCCCGCGTATCATTCGCAGGTGTTTAACCATTTTGGTCGAATACCAAGCTATATAATCAATGATGACAGGGTTAATACATTTAGAGCGCTTTGTTTGGGAAACATCTGTTACCTTCACACGTCACTCTTAAAATACCGCGTCGGTATCGGGGTTTCTTTTTATGATGACGTCGCAAAAGATGACCAGCTTTACCGCTTAGTCACGGATGCCAAGCGTGAGGTGAGCGACATAAAGTGCCATCTCAGTGATTTAGACGCGGCTCCACGCAAGGACAAAAAATACATCTCGAAGCTGCTCATGCGCAGAAACAGGTATGTAATGTGGCTCTCAGCCCTAGAGCAAGCGCCTTCCTTTTCAGATGTACTGCGCGCCATTCTCTCAGGCGTGCCAATCAAGCCTGTATGGAAAGCTTATAAGAAGCTTAGAAAGTAGGCCTAGGGCGAAACGTTGTTCGGCTAGTTGTTTCGGGCTTGTGCTAATCGGTTTAAACGGATTTCGCGCTGTCTAATGGCAACGTGTAAGTATCGATCGCTAACCCTCTACCACCAAAGCTCTCTTTTTGCGCAATTAGGCCGCCGTTAAGGATGGTTCCGTTCTCTTCGGTAGAGATGCCAA
>NZ_LWFU01000173.1:0-284 GCF_001635135.1 Oleiphilus sp. HI0080 | reverse complement strand
TCATGCACAATGCAAAAATAGACCAGCAGATGCACGATCCAAGGAAATTGAATGCAAAGCGGCTATTTGTGCTAACGAGCAAGCTAAAGGCAATCGCACCAATTGCCAGCATCAAAAACGGCAGACTAGAGCCAATGGAAATAAACAATAATTTGTCGAAACTCGGTGTATTTACAACACTTGGAAAGGTGTTGAATCGAGCAAAATAGGGAGAGTACGACGTCACTTCCCATCGAAGGGTCGAACCGTAAAGTTCAGAGCATCGTAATTGAGGGGCGCTGTAA
>NZ_LWFU01000172.1:0-744 GCF_001635135.1 Oleiphilus sp. HI0080 | reverse complement strand
CATCACAGACCCTGCCTATATCAACCCCTCGTGCGCGCGGCGCGGCCAAAAGAGAGTCGATGAGCGCAAGTGGCAGAGAGTGTTGACGCTTCACGTTACTTAAACCGAGTGTCCAATGAGCTTACTTGTTAATGACTTGATATCTTCGACTACCATATAGTTTACCGGCACCAATAGTAAGGTAATCAAGGTGGCAAACAGAATTCCAAAACCGAGAGAGACAGCCATTGGTATTAAGAATTGCGCCTGCGTCGACTTTTCAAATAACAGGGGCATCAAGCCAATAAACGTCGTCAACGAAGTGAGAATAACAGGTCGAAATCGGGATGCGGCTGCCGAAGAAACCGTCTCATACAAATCTTTGCCCTCACTTCGCCTTTTATTAATAAAATCCACCAACACTAAGCTGTCATTTACGACAACGCCGATTAACGCCAACATGCCCAACAAACTGATGAGCGTCAGATCCATGCCCATGATCATATGGCCGCCAATCGCCCCGATGGCGCCAAAAGGAATCACAGACATCACAATGATCGGCTGAAAGTAAGACTTGAACGGGATCGCGAGCAAACAGTAGATCACAAACGCGATAAAGATCAGGCCATACTGCAAACTCCCGAATGACTGGCGCTGCTCTTTCGCCTCCCCCTCAAATTGATATTGCACATCAGGATATTGAGCGAGTAATTCGGCGATGTACTCGTTAAGTTCACGCTGAAGAACAAGCATATTGGTATTCTG
>NZ_LWFU01000171.1:0-616 GCF_001635135.1 Oleiphilus sp. HI0080 | reverse complement strand
TCTTTCAGAGGAGTGGTCTACAACGTTATGTTGGGGCTTAAAGAGGTGACCGGTAAGCGGGTGTCGCCAGGCTTGTAGGTCTTGAATATAGATATACAGAGCTGCTCTGTTCAGTCAGAGCTTGCGTGCTATGACTTACTAGCAGGAAGTGGTAAGCGGACTGACTATAAATCAAAAATAGCGTCCAAAGGGCCTGAGCTGGTGTCTCACCAGATATTGCTGCGTTGGTTGCCGCGCATGGTTTACAGCTTGTATGACTGGCTACAGAAAATAAAAAAGGGTGCTTAAGCACCCTTTTTGGATTCTGGAACATAGGCCGGAATGACATTGTGTCGTCATCCTGAACTTGGTTCAGGATCCAATCACTAGCTCTTATGCTTTACGACGACGCGCAGCACCAATACCTGCAAGGCCAAGGCCCATTAGCGCTAGAGTAGTCGGCTCTGGAATGGCTAGCGTATCAATGTAAAACTGATGATGCTCACCTTTTTGAGGATCGAGTCGCAAGCTAAACATGTCGGTGTAGAAAACATTGGTTGTGTCGTCTAGCAAAGCCCACGCACCGCCATCTACGCTCACATCAATCTCGTGATCTGAACCATGGATGTTGTGATTA
>NZ_LWFU01000170.1:0-1054 GCF_001635135.1 Oleiphilus sp. HI0080 | reverse complement strand
AAATAATGAGTAATGTCTTTTGCCAATAACTCAAGCAAAGAGAATCTGCGGCTTCGTATTGCCCTTCAGGAATCGCCTGAAACCCGCCTCGGAATACTTCTGCCATATATCCTGACATAAACAGAATAAGTACGATCCAAACTCGCAACAATTTGTCGACATTCGTGCCCTCTGGGAAAAAAAGCGGCAACATAACCGAGCCCATAAAGAAGAGCGCCAGCACAGGAACACCCCGAAAAAACTCGATCAAAATAACGCATACGCTGCGAATAAAAGGCATATCGGAGCGACGACCCAACGCCCATAAAAAGCTTAAAGGGAATGCAATAATGATACTCGCCGCCGCAAGAAATATGTTCAGCGAGAAACCACCCCAATAATCGGTACTTACGAACTCAAGCCCAAACAACCGCCCATCCAAAAATGCGGCTCCAATAAAAGGGAATACGAGAAACAATGGCACCCCTACCGTATTACGCAAACGCGTTGGCAGTAGGTAAGGCGCGGCAATGACCAAACCCAATGCAATTATGCCCATGTTGATTCGCCAAAGCTCCTCAGTTGGGTATGAGCCATACATAAATTGTTGCATCCAAGCCGAAACAAAGACCCAACACGCCCCTTGGTCATTCGTACAATCTGCTTGCGTGGTACCAACCCAGTTAGCCTCAATAAATAACCAGCTAATCATGCCAGGAATAACCGAAGCCAATAAACCAATGATGACCAATGTTGCGATCGAATTATGAATATCCGGGAAAAGATTCTCTCTAATCCAACCGATGACACCTCGTGCAGCGACCGGTGCGGGTTGGGCGGGTTGTGGTTTAAACTCTCTCATCACTCGCTCCTTATTTCCGTTCTACCAGTGCAACACTTTCGTTGAATCGGTTCATTATGAAAGAAATCGTCATGTTAATAACGAAGTACACTGCCATGGTCATGAAGACAATTTCGATTGCCTGGCCTGTCTGGTTTAACGAGGTACCAACAAATACGGTGAATAAATCTGGGTAGCCAATTGCCGTTGCCAAGGTCGAGTTTTTAACCAAGC
>NZ_LWFU01000169.1:0-424 GCF_001635135.1 Oleiphilus sp. HI0080 | reverse complement strand
CGTTGTATCGTATTTCACTCGCTCTCCAAGCGTTCCAACCTCCCTGGCCTACGATCTGGGTTCGTTGCCGGCGACAAAACGGTCCTCGCGAAGTATTTGAAATACCGGACCTATCATGGTTGTGCAATGCCCGTTCATCATCAAATTGCAAGCATTGCAGCCTGGAACGACGAGCAGCACGTTATCGATAACCGAACCGAGTATCGTGCAAAATTTGAAGCGGTGCTAAACATCCTCTCGCCGATTATGAAAGTTGAGCAAACCGATGCGAGCTTTTATCTTTGGCCTGAAACCCCCATTGACGACGTCATTTTTGCTCAAAAACTGTACCAACAACAGCACGTAACGGTAGTACCCGGATCATATTTATCGAGAACGGTTAACGGCCACAATCCCGGCGAAAACCGTGTACGCATGGCCTTGG
>NZ_LWFU01000168.1:0-450 GCF_001635135.1 Oleiphilus sp. HI0080 | reverse complement strand
AGTGTCACGAGGCGATTCTCATCGGACAAACCAAACCGTAACCACGCTGCCATATTGAAAGTGTATCGCTGCTTTCGTTTGCTGTGAATCGGTTCAACCTTCGACTTTGATTTAAGCCCTATTTTGACCTTACCTAACAAGCCACGCGTTGATTTTTTCGTTTCATCACCTGCTGATAGCTCAGGGTTATCTACACCAACTTGGCTTAGTGGAACAGCTTGTAGCTCTAGTAATCGAATCGCTGATCGGGGAAGAACACTCATACCTTACCTCTATGATACTTAGCTACTTCAGTCACCTGAGCAGCGCAATGAACTTGACGAGTAAGATTATGACGCAGATTGTCAGATCCTGCCGGAACGGCTTGCTACACCGTGTGATATCGCGCGCCCAAAGATACACTTCACACACAAAACTTCGTTTTACGTTACAAGCTTTGGATTATTTTGA
>NZ_LWFU01000167.1:0-410 GCF_001635135.1 Oleiphilus sp. HI0080 | reverse complement strand
CTATCACTTTGTGCAAGTAGCGCGACTGATTACCCATTTGCAGGTGTATCTCATCATATGCTCACCAAAACCTGATCATCCTCTACCTTGACCTGCACAGGCTCTAGGTATTGATTTAGGCATGGCCCATGAATACAAAGCCCTGTGTCGATCTCAAAAAGCGCTCCATGCATGGCACATTGAATGTATCTACCATCGGGCTCTAGAAATGTGTTCTCAGAAAATTCCAGATTCATACCAATGTGAGGACAGCTATTTCGATACGCTAACACGTTTGTGTTATTCATCACCAAGAAGCCCTCATGATCCTCAATCTCATAACCTAAAGTTTGAGCTTTTTTGAGATCTTCCAGTGAGCATACGTGATGGTAATGAGACATAAAAGCACCTTGGCTTTGCAGAAAACCGAC
>NZ_LWFU01000166.1:0-333 GCF_001635135.1 Oleiphilus sp. HI0080 | reverse complement strand
ATCTCAGAAGGAAAAACTACGAACTACAACGACGCCATCATCAAGTGTAGGTTACTACTCTTACCGCGGTGGGGCTGGATACCATGGCAGTGTTGGGATGTCTTTTGAGACAAGAACCTCGCAATACACAGAAGGGACGCTCAACATCGATGTTATCGATGCGGAGGACAGGCAAGTTATTTGGGAGGGTGTGGCCGTTGGCAGAATGAAAGAGACGCCGCCAGAAGATCTTAAGGGATATATTGGTGGGGTTGTAGAGGCGGTATTTGATCAATACCCGGTAAAACTTCCGGCTGACGAAGAGAGCTAGGTTCGCTGTTGACCGCAGCTTGA
>NZ_LWFU01000165.1:0-448 GCF_001635135.1 Oleiphilus sp. HI0080 | reverse complement strand
GAGAAAGACCTTTTTCTATCGTTGCGATGCCTCGCTCCACTGCTTCTTGAGCAACGTCTTTCAGAACAACCTGCAAGCCTGAAACGGCAAACGTTTGCGCAATCCCAGCCCCCATTGTGCCAGCACCAATAACAACAACCTTTTTCATATATACCCTCTGGTCTCTTCTAGTTTTCTAAAATCTTATCAGCACCGCTAATCTGCATCATCAACGGCGTGGGACTTGTTTGGCCAACAGCAACGCCTCTCACCGTCACCTCGTAGTCTCCTGACTGTCGCTCTACCCCTCCCGAAGTAATACGCGCAGTGAGATCAACTAATTCGAAAGACGATATCTTGAGCTCCGGCATCATCGCTAAACGATCGTTTAGTACAATGGCCTCAGGTAGCTCGCTAGGACTATAACGAGCCACAGCAAGCGGCATTGGAGGCCCTTGCTGCGCCTTAG
>NZ_LWFU01000164.1:0-285 GCF_001635135.1 Oleiphilus sp. HI0080 | reverse complement strand
AGGCTAGGCTCAACGCGAGTCACTTTACCTTTATAGATATTTGCTTTCTTTTGCTCTCTCGAGCCGGCTTCGATATCGAGATCATAGAGTTTTTGCCCGTCAACGAGGGCAACACGCAACTCTTCGCTTTGAGTCGCGTTAATAAGCATTCTTTTCATTCACAACGTCCAGATGGCGCTGTAACAGGAGGGCAAATTAGATTTTGGGCGTAATTCTGCTTGTAGTCAGTGTCTGTAAAGGCAGCAGTACTAAGATCTCTGCTGTTCAAAGTGACTTAACTTAACA
>NZ_LWFU01000163.1:0-652 GCF_001635135.1 Oleiphilus sp. HI0080 | reverse complement strand
GAATTTTTTGAAGCGCTCCATCGTCCAGCTTTGCGGAACCGATTTCACGTTCGGTGTCATGATGTCCTTGGCGGTTAGGCTGTTATTTGTCACGGTCTCGCGGCCTTGTAGTGTTAACCTAATGAATATCCATTGCTGATTGCAGTCATTTAAAGCGCGTACACTTGGTGATAGGGCTTTGGCATTGCTGCCGGCCGGGCTTGCTCAAGTGCACGAGCTTACTTTCCTTCTTTTTGTGCGCGTTATTCAGGAAGCGTTACGTTGAGCTCAAGAACAGAGCAGTCATCGTTCTTATCCAGCATAACCTGAACCTGATCTTGATTAACCGAGACATATTTGCGGATAACTTCAAGTATTTCTTGCTGAAGCATGGGCAGATAATCAGGTTGTTCCCGCTGGCCTCGCTCGTGAGCGACGATTATTTGTAAGCGTTCCTTTGCTATCGAAGCGGTGTTCTTCTTGGTGCTCTTAAAATAATCTAGAAAACTCATGCTGTCGCAGTCCCCTTAAACATGCGCTTGAAGAAGCCTTTCTTTTCAGCGGATAGGAAACGGTGCGGCACTTCCTTGCCTAGCAGGCGCTCTACGGCATCGTCGTAAGCTTGTCCTGCATCTGTTGTTTGGTCGTGAATAACCGGCACGCCTGAATTAGA
>NZ_LWFU01000162.1:0-339 GCF_001635135.1 Oleiphilus sp. HI0080 | reverse complement strand
GGAGCTTGTATCGGAGCCGGAAAAAATATAAAGCAGATCGATTCCATACAGAGGGAGGGCTTTCATCATCTTTGATAAGTTTTTTCGGCCAACTAATCCAGGCTCTTGTGAATTGACAAGCTGATAGATGGCATCGCCTTCAAAGACCAGCTTTACTTCTTGATCGAAACTTGCAGCTGCAAGAGCAAGATCAAGCGCTTCTTGGTTCGCGCTTGATGCAGAGGGAGGTTGCGTGAACACAATGACTAAGGATTTAATACTCATTTCAGGCTCCGAATGTTACAAGACGATCGGCTATGATGTGTGCCTCTATGAGCTGCCCTAAGCCCGAAAGCTCTC
>NZ_LWFU01000161.1:0-357 GCF_001635135.1 Oleiphilus sp. HI0080 | reverse complement strand
TCCCAAACACGCGCAAGACATCACAATCCAGTTGAACCCCCAAGATAGAACGTATGTTGTCGACATCATTCAGGCGCTTTCCCCTGAGGCGACGGTGCGACCGAATGCAGCAATAGCAAGGGGCGGCTGTATTATCGAGACGACCGACCAAGTGCTTGATTACACAGTAGAAAAACGCTACCAACTCGCGGTTCAAGCGATGTTGATGGACGCAGCAAAGGCACAGAATTTTGAAGTGCATCAAGAAACGCCCGACTCAATGCAAACACATACGGATTACTCAAGTGCGTTGCTCAGCGAAGGTCAGCAGTTGGCGGAGCAAGAGCAGGTTCAAGGCAACATACCAAACGATTCTGA
>NZ_LWFU01000160.1:0-214 GCF_001635135.1 Oleiphilus sp. HI0080 | reverse complement strand
AGCTTACTATTGATAGAGCGCGACACCCCCGGATTCAGCCGGGGCAAAAACCTTAAAAAAACTGGCTGGTGGGCCAGCGATACGGCTGAGCTATTCTTCGATGATGTTCGCGTACCAGCGGAAAACCTCATCGGGCCAGAAAACTCTGGTTTTATCGCGATAATGTCCAACTTCGAGATGGAGCGTCTTAGCCTCTGCGTTATGGCAAACATGA
>NZ_LWFU01000159.1:0-269 GCF_001635135.1 Oleiphilus sp. HI0080 | reverse complement strand
TCTTGGATATCGTTCTTAAAGTCTTCTGCTTCCGTTACCCAGACCGTTGCATCAAGACCAGGGAAAACGCCAATTTCCAGTTTGTCTTTAGTCAGGCCTGGCACCCAGTCCTTTAAAAACTTTGGTAAGGATAGGCATTTTGCTTCTAGATCCGTCTCACCCTGAGCATAGAAAACAGCCAGACTTTCACTTGGCCATACTGGCAAGTATTCAAATTCCTCGTCTTCTGAATAGCTCTTTAAGAACTCTTCATTCTGATTGATGAGTAT
>NZ_LWFU01000158.1:0-335 GCF_001635135.1 Oleiphilus sp. HI0080 | reverse complement strand
AGGAGCTCAATTTTGTAGACAGCGCGCTTGATGATGCGCTCTTGATACCGATTGTACATTTTAAAGCCAGGCTCTAATTGGCCTGTCTTTAGCGCGCCATGCAGGCGAGTGCGGTAGGGTGCAAATTCTTCAATGTCTGACTGGAGAAAGTAGAGTCGTTGGCTATCGAGTGAATCGAGGTAATGATCGAACACACGCTCTGACAATGTTCGGTCGATATCTTGCTTTCGATAATGGCTAAGTAGCAGAGAGCGCGCGATATGAACACTCGCCTCGCGTTGAGATTTTTCAGGAGATAGTTCTGGGGTCGATTGCGCTTGTGCAAGTAGGTCATC
>NZ_LWFU01000157.1:0-353 GCF_001635135.1 Oleiphilus sp. HI0080 | reverse complement strand
CTGCTACGCAGCTTTTGCCGCTTAGCTTGGCGTTAAATCTTATTAGTAGCTCATACTTGCACAATATATAGAACAGGATATACTTGTCTTATAAATTGTACATATAGAGTGGTGATTATGAAAGTTGTTAATTTCTCCGAAGCTAGAAATCAGCTTAAAAGTGTATTAGATCAGGTGGTAGATGATGCTGATTATACGGTTATCACAAGACGTGACGCAGAGGATGCTGTCGTTATGTCACTTGATCAATTTAATGGGCTAATGGAAACCGTGCACTTGCTCAAGAGTCCCGCAAATGCAGCTCATCTAAGTAAATCAATCCAACAATATCGTGCAGGTAAAGCCGAGGAGCA
>NZ_LWFU01000156.1:0-807 GCF_001635135.1 Oleiphilus sp. HI0080 | reverse complement strand
CTTGGTCCACAGACGCATAATCAACGGCCTCTGCAGGTTGCGACACCGCATTGGTTTCCACTTTTTCCTCTGCGCAACCCACCGCAAGAACCAAAGAGGCGAGCATGATAGAACGAACATATTGTTTAAAATCACTCATATCACTACCCTCCTTATACTTTCTCAAGTTTCACAGCGCATTTTTTGAAATCGGTCTGTTTAGACAATGGGTCAGTCGCATCAAGCGTTAACTTGTTAATGAGCTGGCGAGCGTCAAACCACGGAACATAGACCAAACCTTTAGGAGGTTTGTTTCTCCCTCTGTCTTCAACGCGCGACAACATAGAGCCACGCCGACTCGACACTTTAACCTGGTCACCACGACGTAAACCCAATGCTTTTGCATCATCAGGGTGGATAAATACTTGGGCATCCGGATACGCTTTATAAAGTTCAGGAACGCGTTGCGTCATCGAACCAGAATGCCAATGTTCTAGGACTCGTCCTGTTGATAACCAGAAGGGATACTCTTCATCAGGTGATTCGGCAGGCGGCTCATAAGGCAGTGCAAAAATCAGCGCCTTACCATCAGGTTTACCGTAAAATTCGAACCCTTTACCTTTGCCTACATATGGGTCAGAACCTTCTCTGAAACGCCAGAGGGTTTCTTTACCGTCTACCACCGGCCAGCGTTTACCGCGATTTGTTTTGTACTCATCATAATCGTCAAGATCATGCGCCTTGCCTCGGCCGAATCCCGCATACTCTTCAAACAGTCCTTTCTGAATATAGAATCCAAAGTGCTTGGCTTCGTCGTTGTTATATTCT
>NZ_LWFU01000155.1:0-372 GCF_001635135.1 Oleiphilus sp. HI0080 | reverse complement strand
CCCAAAAGGGAGCGTGTTGATCGCATCGTTTTGCGGTATCCCTCTCTGGGCGAGCTGAAGCACCGTTAGCTGCTCAATAGTGAGCATTGTGCATGAGATAAAGTCATGTGGGATGTCTGGGTTTGCGCGCTGATCTGAACGTGCGAGCGCAGTATTGCACTGTAACGCTAGTAATACGAGGAACAGGGCGATGCCCGGCGATACGAAGTGGAGCAAGTTTAAATCCAGCTGATTGAATGCGTGAAGAGCGAAGACTACCCAAAGTTCTGCCCGCCAACCAAACCTTTATGGATAAATGGCGGCCAACGCTTCGCTAATTGTCGAGTACTTAAAACTATAGCCCAAATTATTCAAATATTCTGGGGTCACGGT
>NZ_LWFU01000154.1:0-6604 GCF_001635135.1 Oleiphilus sp. HI0080 | reverse complement strand
ACTCACTTAAATCTTGACTAACGGCATCAGGCTTATCAACGGCCACAGCATTGCCCGCATTCAATGCTTCCGCTTTTGATGCTGATGTTGGCTCTGCAGCTAATTCAGGAGTTTTTTTTTGAGCGTCTAACTCACCGACGTTTGGAGCGGAATCCCCGGGCTGCTCAACTGGAGCTGCGACGCCAGCGAGAGACGACGAATCTCGCTTAGAAAAAGAGGCTTGGTCTGTGGTAGGCGTTACTTCAGCCGTATCTTGCCGGCTTAAATCTATACCCGCCCCTTCGCTATCAATTTGTTCTAGGGACTGCGGGAATTCCCCAGCCACTTGATATTGATGTATTTCGGGAGGCTCACTGTTCTCAGGGGACTCGGAGTATTCTTGATTACTACTACTCGCTGAAGGCTCTTGATTATTACTACTCGCTGAAGGCTCTTGATCACTGCTACGCGCTAAAGGCTCTTGATCATCATCACGTGCTAGAGGCTCAGCATGCGTATGTTCGGCATCCACTTCTGGCGCTAGAACTTGAGCCACTTCCTTTTCCGGCGCCTGCATTTGAAACGCCATCATACGCAACAGCGCCATTTCAAATCCCGCCTTAGCATCCGGTGAGATAGCCAAGTCTTTACGAGAGGTAAGTGCAATCTGATAGTAAAGCTGCACATCTTCAGCGCTGAGATTTTGCGCATAAAAACTGATACGTTCCTGATCGCCTTGACTATTGTCCGTCACGCCCGGCACAGCTTGCTCAACCGCAACACGATGAAAAACAGAAACGATAATTTCTAGTACAGCCGCATAATCTGGGGCGAACTCAGCCAAATCTGACACCACATTCAGTAACGCTTTTGGGTCACGTGCGACAAGCATATTCAAAAGTCGGTAGACCTTTTTCTGATCAACGGTACCCAGCATCGCGCTGACCGGCGCTTCCTGGAGGTCTCCTTGCGTATATGCAATGGCCTGATCAGTAAGACTCAACGCGTCTCGCATACTGCCATCAGCGCCGCGAGCAAGCGCCCACAAAGCAGCCTCTTCTGACTGAACCTGCTCTTGAGAAAGCACAAATTTAAGGTGACTGACGATCTTCTCCGGAGTCATATTCTTCAGGTTAAACTGAAGGCAGCGTGAGAGAATCGTTATTGGTAGCTTTTGTGGGTCGGTCGTTGCGAACAGAAACTTTACATGCTCTGGCGGCTCTTCAAGCGTTTTAAGCAAGGCATTAAAACTGTGCCCAGAAAGCATGTGTACTTCGTCTATCAGGTAGATCTTAAAACGCCCTTGCGTTGGCGCATATTGGACATTTTCAAGGAGTTCGCGCATGTCTTCTACTTTGGTGCGCGACGCGGCATCGATCTCTATCAGGTCGACATAACGACCCTGCTCAATCGACATGCAAGCACTGCACTGACCACACGGCTCAGAAGTAATCCCTTTGTCACAACTCAAACATCGGGCGAGAATACGCGCGATGGTGGTTTTACCAACACCTCGAGTCCCGGTGAAAAGATACGCGTGGTGCAAACGCTGAGAATCCAACGCATGCACAAGAGCTTGCAGAACATGCTCCTGGCCTACCATTTGTTTGAAGTTTGTAGGTCGCCATTTTCTGGCAAGAACCTGATAGCTCATGACGTTAACTTATGACGTGGCAATGAGGAAATTAAGTGCGCTCTATCTTACACGCTCACGAGCCTGATAAACAGAGTTAGTCTTTGAGTTTGATGCACTCAAGACGATGACGGTAGGTCTGCAAAACCTTCACCGCAGCGGCCAGCTGGCTTAGATCGAAATCGTCTTCAAACTGCTCAAAACCAGGCTTCATTGCCTCTCTTAGTCGAACCAATGCTGCCTCACCACTCGGGGTAAGTTCGTAATGCGCGTGAATAGCAGGATGATGCTCGTCCCCTTTAACGAGACCCGCTGCAACCAACTCGTTCAGAAGATGCTGGCCATGCGCCTCACTAATATGCTGCTCTTGAAGTAAAGTATTCATCCGACAACGGCCTTGCTCAGCTAGAAACTGGACAATCAACCACGCGCCGGACTCCCACTGCGTGACAATACCGAAGCTGTCTTTTAAGCGCTCCAAGTGCCTGTTTACGCCAAACACCTCCAAGGTGAGCTGCTCTACCAAGTAGGTCGAATGGGCCATGAAGAGTCTCCGCTAACAACAGTTTTATGTTCGCAGAAATATAGTTCAGATTTTGGAGTACGTTAGATCAAACAGACAAAATAATAATGGGTGTTTTTATATTCGCCGAAATGACGCTTTAAGAATATATGGTGAGTCTAACTAAGATTTGGAGATGACTCCCACCAGCTACACCCCGGCACATGAGTCGACCGCTGTGGCTGCTCCCTTCCGGGCCTGACCAGGTTCACGGTTTATCATTGCGAGGGAACCAATGGAAGTCACCATAATACGTTGAGGCGAGTGCCTTACAACGAGCGCGCATTCTAACAAAGCACTTCGCTTCAGAAAAGCCTTATTTCAACTACTGCAAAACAACAGAGATTTCATCGTTAAAAGCCATATCTAACTGGCCTTGCGATACAAACGACTCTCGCCAATTATCCCGCTCCAAACCATCTATGAGTATGGTTGCCTCATGCTGGGCAATATTATTCAGGGACACAGAGAAAGCGGAGCATGAAGAGCCGCCCAAATTGCCAGCGTCGAATTCTCGACTACATTGCGAGGTATCAGAACTACTTACTTTCGCCTTGTACGAAAGACCAATGCTGTTTACTAATTCAAACCGCGCCTGATAGCGGTCCGCATGAACACTGGCAGGAGCCAACATACACAGCAGAAAAACAAACAGCGATATCGAAGAAAAATACGTCGCCACAGCAAGACCTCAAAACAACGAGGTCTTCGAGTATAGGCGAGATTATTTACACTGCAACACAAAAAGTTACGCAATGTTACATGGAGCGCATTTGCTCAAGTTTACTTTTAGCAACTTAGGTGAGATCAATAATGCGCTAAGGCGCTGCCGAGAACACTAGGTCGTCGGCAAACACCACTCCGTCCTTACCATCTGAGTCAAAACAATACGGCTGAGCGTGGCCGATCAAATTACGACGCAACAAATCATCCTCTTTTATTCGAATACAGTAACTTCCGGGAACCAGTCCGGTGAACAAGTAAACACCGTCGTACTCGACACGAACAATATCAACGGTATTACCGCCCTCATCCTCAAGCACTACCCGAACTTTATTTAATGGACTCAAACCATCTTCACGCTCAACGTACGCAGAGCCCTCTAGCTCAAACGTCATCGCCAGCGGGATATCCGCAGAGACATATGCTCCGGCATGCGTGTAGACGAAAACCGGAGCCGCAGCAGGTTTTATAAAGGGGTCTTCAATTGTCTTTTCGTCTACTTCAAATTTTTCCATTACAAGATTTTCAAGCCCACCAACAACTATCTGGCCGTTTTCGTCCGTTTGATATTTGCGCCAGCGACTCTTACCCTTAAAGCGGATGTCAGATACCCCTTCTTCGCCCTCGTCATACAGCCCATTACTGTTTTCGTCTATAAACACTCTCGCATTCAAGGTGGCGCTATTTAGAGCACTACCTTCAGCAAACGCATAGTTTTGATCTTTGTCGTTGTAGTTCAGAGAGCTCGTCAACGTCACACCAACATACTGCAACCCGCGACTATTAAACCCTGTTGTTCCAGATACAGAGAACTCTCCAAAGCTTTTACTCAAGGTGTGATCACTACTCAAAATATCTTTACCTTCGAACCTATGCGCAATACTGCCGGTGTAGCTCATGTCACCCCCAAACTTATGCGAGGCACCAAATGATAATCCGGCCAAACGTCCTGTTGGCGACAGCGCATAATCAACGGCCCCTTTATAGCGCCATCCATCCCATTTACGAGTCGCACTAAACTGACCATCAACACGCTCAAAGCCACTCGTATTAAAACCATCGGTTGCAAGATAATTAAGATCATTGGTCAATTGAAAGCCAGCCCACCCAGTACCCGCTCTCAATGCGGCAGATGAATTTGTCGCGCCCGCAATAAACTCTTTGTGGCGAAGATCGAGGTCTGTCATCAACGCGTTAGGGAGACCTAAAAAGATTGAGCGATTGAGACGGACTCCATATTCGCTCTCGAGATCACCACTACTGTTTCGATCACTTACAAACTCATCAAAATACGTCGCGTCTGCGTTAATATTGGTGTCATAAATGCGGCCTTGAACATTCAGCTGATACGCAGAGCCATCCGCATCGTTCTGCGAATAATGCAGCTGCGCTAACGACGATCCGAGACTGCCGTATAGGCTGCCGAAAAGATATTGCTGCTCTTGCGTGCTCGAGCTCGGTGTCATTTGTGTATAACCAAAACGCGCCGTCAGTGAGCGATTGAAACCATACCGAGCCTCCGCCATCAGCAAATCAGACTCAGGCTCATTAATATTAATGGAAGAATCGATCAGCCGTTTGTTTCTGCGCAAAGCCCAAGCATCGTATTCCCACTGACCTTGCTGAAGCATCACACCACCTGTTGACACAACCTCACGGATCTCACGAAATTGACCCTGAGGACCATAAAGACGAATATCAAAGAGGTTCTCACCGACAAAAACCGGCACCTCTTCAAACAAGTAACGACCATCATTGGTCGTATCTGAAAACTCAATCAAGCTACCATTGCGATATAGCTCAACCTCCCATCCGGGTGGTGCGTCACCTTGCAAGGTAATCGTATCGCCTTGCTCCTCGACCGATTTACCTCCCCTGCTCAACCTTACACCACGCCCTTGAGCCGAAGAAAACACCAAAGGGTCGCTTAGTCCAAACAAATCTCCCACTTCGTAACGATCCATGCCAAAAGCGATAGACTCATCCGGTCCTTTTGATGCACGCGAAAAGGTAATACGTAAGTCTTCCTCGCCATCAGAGTCGATATAGCTGGCATTGACTGAGTGCTTGGCAAGATCCGCTCGCCCTTGCAAGAAAAGGTCGTAGCGTCGATCCAGCTCTCCTCGATTGTTCTCGATATCTTTGGCAAGCGAAAAATCAAATTGAGGAACAGACCACCACTCATAAGTATTCGGGATATAGTGATCAGGAATGGTTTGAATCTGTACGCTTTCTATCTGCTCGCGTTTTTTTTCTCTTTCTAACTTTGCCAAGACCGGAATCGTTGAATCTTCCTGGACGCGAAGCTGTAGCTGAGGCACATCGATTGCAAACTTAATACCCAGCAAGAATTGCGCTGTTTGCTGATCAAGGTATAGATCAAACCCATCCTCAGCAAAACGAACCCGATCATTCCACGGCTGCAACACGCCGCCCAAAAAAAGCTGCTTATTTTGCAAATCGAGGTCAATCGTGTTGGCTTCCGAGCCGCGCCAACCAGAAACCGACAAATCCTCCGCGTCAGCTTCAAGCGCGATATCCAGAATGCTTGCGATATTTGCAATCGGGACGAGCGTCACTTCAGGACTGTTATACACAAAGAGAGGTTCTTCATCTGTATATGACCCGACCGATAACTGAATGACGAGAAGATCTTCGTCATTCAGAGGTATTTGCGCACTTGCAGCGGCCAGCAAAGGACAAGATAAGAAAACACATTGGAGAATGACTGTGCGAGCAAGCACAGCAGATCCGACATTAAGAAGAAAACTCTTAAGGCCCATTCTTAAGTGCTCAGCACAGAGGATAAAACAAAAAGAAAAACGAAACCGCCGCCAACTAGTTAAGGCTAAACGGCACGTCCACTAGGTTTGAACCGCCATACTTCTCATCCTCGTCAAAGCGGATCAAAAACTCTTTCACATCTGGACTTAAAGCTTGCGGCATACGCACTGTGACAGCACGCTCAGTAACCTCAGTGTATACGCCGACACCCTTTGAAACCGCTAGACGCTCCCCGAGCGTGCCTCCGGTATAATCATAGACCTCCACCGATCCATATAAAGAGACACTACCAACGCGTGTTAATGTTAGCTTAAAAGCGCCATGCTTTCCCTCTTCGCCATCGAAACGCACATTCTTGACACCTGCTGTCGATGCAAGCGAACCTTTTCGTACGATAATAGGAATTGCAATTTTAAGTTTCGGCTTTAACGTGACCGAAAGATCTTCGTCTTCTTTCTTGTCACCCACCTCTTCTTGGATAGGGATTTCTTTAAATACCAAATGCGAGACGTACTCTCCTTCCTCTAAATCCTTGGGACGACGCGCAGCAATTCGTATGGTCTGACGCGCACCTGGCTCAATATCAACCCGTCGGGGAGAATAACGGATCATATCTTTTGAATAGGTCGTGTCGGGGTCAAGTTCTTCCAAATCGACAATGCTGCCATTGGGTAACATGATCTTTTGTTCAAAATAAATCTGATATCGGGCTTTTTCAGTGCCGTCATTCAATAGATCCAACGCGGCAGCGCGCTCTCGCTCTTCAAGGACGATCCGTTTTGGATTAATCAAAAGCCCAGCCATAGACTGGAGTGAAAACAAAACAAGAATACTTGCTACAGCAAACTGACAAGGAAAACGTTTCATGATTTGATACTGACTCTAGTTGTTGTACTACTTATGGTTTTTTCTTTTATATTTTT
>NZ_LWFU01000153.1:0-461 GCF_001635135.1 Oleiphilus sp. HI0080 | reverse complement strand
TGCATAAACACATACCAGCAATACGACCAGAGACAATGCAATATTGAAGGTAAATAATAGATCAAGCAGAAACGGCGGAACCGGCAACGTCATCATACCCAACATCGCGATCAGCAATATCGGGATCGCCATGTGGCTTTGCAGCATTTTTAACTGATTTAATCCAACGCTCGCTTGCATAAACCCTAACAACTCTAATGAAGTGACAACAACGATAGCGACGAGTTTTCGTCACATATGTCTCAGTTAGATGGTCTTTGCAAAAAGCGACCCAGTTTTAACGGGTAGAAGAATTATTTTACTGCGCCAATAAAGCATCACAGAATTAATCGTGCTGCAGATCGTCAGGAACCGGAAAGTCAGGCATATCGGGCTTCGAGCGAGCACGTCTGCGGAATTGTTTTAGTTGGAATACGTAAGCAAGAACTTGAGCAACCGCTACATAGAGACCTGACGGCACT
>NZ_LWFU01000152.1:0-631 GCF_001635135.1 Oleiphilus sp. HI0080 | reverse complement strand
TAAGGCGTCTTCCACATCTTCTTTACCTTTGAATGTTAATCCGAAATCTTCTACAAAGCGCTGTATGGCTTTTTCCAGATCCGGAACGGCGATTGCGATATGGTCTAGTCCTGTAATCATCTTTGTTTCCAGCTTTTATCCAAGAGCAATTAATTTAAATGCGATCAATAAATACTGAACAGGCCTGTGTTTTAATTTTGGCTATCTGCTCATCGCTTAAGGTTTCAATTTTTTCATCCGGAACAATCTTAAAGATCGGTTGTCCTTTTTTGATGATCTCTCCATCGTTCTCAATCAAGCATTTTTCGATCACACCAGAAAACGGTGCATTGACCTTGTTGAACATCTTCATGACTTCAACAATGAAGAGCGGTTCGCCCGCCTCAAAGTGATCCCCCTCTTTAATGAACGTGTCCATGTCGGGCGCTTCGCGTGAATAATACATTCCGCCCGAAGGCGCGAGAATCTCATCGCTCTTAGCTTGCGGCGGCGGTACCAGTACTTTTGCCATCGCTGTTTGTTACTCTGAGTCCCCCAGCGTGTCGGGTATATGGATGGTGAGGTCTCAGTTGACACTCCGGTTCTAATACTCCGTGCTGTAAGCAACATGCGCTAACAAAAGTAGTACTTC
>NZ_LWFU01000151.1:0-624 GCF_001635135.1 Oleiphilus sp. HI0080 | reverse complement strand
CACGACCATCTTTGAGCTGTTGTCGCGTGGTGTCGAGCCGGTACAACCTAAAACGGTCGCCAGTGCATAGGCGCTGCCAGTATCCTGACAGCGTTTTACTGCATCAAACCAAGTGTGTGAACGCATCATTTTCGAGCCTCGCTTACGCGTTGTTTGCTAAATGCTTGCGGGTTTCGTTAACCGCGTTGAGAACGCACTCGGGGGTTGCCGGCGCATTCATTGGTGGGCTGAATGTATAATTCGCCATACTGGATACTGCATCACGCAATGCAGACCATGCTGAAATGCCCAGCATAAAGGGCGGCTCACCCACGGCTTTGGAGCGGTAAATGGTTTCTTCCTTGTTTGGCAATTTTTCCATCAGCTTCACTCGAAAGTCGATTGGCGTATCACCCACCGCAGGGATTTTGTAAGTCGCCGGGCCATTAGAGAGTAGGCGGCCGTTATCGCTCCAAACCAGATCTTCGGTGGTTAGCCAGCCCATGCCTTGAATATAGGCACCTTCGATCTGGCCGATGTCGATTGCCGGATTGAGCGAGCGACCAACGTCTTGCAGGATATCGACACGCGTTACCTTGTATTCGCCGGTAAGCGTATCCACTAATACTTCAGAAACCGATGCGC
>NZ_LWFU01000150.1:0-345 GCF_001635135.1 Oleiphilus sp. HI0080 | reverse complement strand
TACATCCCTCCTTACGATGATGAAGACGTGATAGCCGGTCAGGGAACGGTTGCAATGGAGTTGCTAAAGCAGCACACGGACGCAGCGCATGCGGTATTTATTCCTTGCGGTGGCGGGGGCCTTATTGCGGGGATGGCTGCATACATTAAATATCTGCGCCCTGAAATTAAGGTGATCGGCGTAGAGCCTGAGGATGCGGCTTGTTTGTTAGCTGCGAAAAAAGCCGGTAAGCGCGTTACGCTAGATCAGGTGGGTATTTTTGCTGATGGAGTGGCTGTGCGCCAGATCGGGAAATTGCCGTTTGATATCTGTAAGGATCATGTCGATGATGTGATCACGGTGAGT
>NZ_LWFU01000149.1:0-474 GCF_001635135.1 Oleiphilus sp. HI0080 | reverse complement strand
TTTGCTGATTTGCTCAAGTAGCTGGGGGCTTGCTGCGATATGTACTTCATGATCTGTGCCGATAAGGCCATCACAAATAGCGATCACCTGTTTTTCCATGCCACCAAGCTGGTTGCCATGTGATGCGCAAATTTGAAGTGTGCGAAGTGAGCTCATGCCATCAAGCTTAAATGCATTGGTACATTGAAGTCGAGGCTGTAATTCATAAATAGATGCTCTAAACTTCGGGGCAAATAATTCACAGCTTAGAGCCCGCTCTCATTCATGAAAGATAAAATTCTCGCTTGGTTGGTTGTTCGCGTTTTGAAGATGCTTGCACGGCTTTCATATGCTAGTTCTCAGAAGCTTGGGCGTGCGATCGGGCGTATATTGTGGTGGGGTGACTCAAGCCTGACACGTGTTACGAAGGTAAACGTGGAGCTGGCATTTCCTGAGTTAAATAACGAACAACAGCAAGCCTTAATTAAATCCAGT
>NZ_LWFU01000148.1:0-514 GCF_001635135.1 Oleiphilus sp. HI0080 | reverse complement strand
TCTTAAGTAAGTGCTTACTATAGTAGCAAGCAAGAAGATGCAAGTCATGGTTTCCCAAGACAATTTTCGCTTTGAGACGTTTAGCGAGGCGCAAACAGTTGAGCGAATCAGGACCACGATTCACCAAATCGCCTGCGAGCCACAGCTCGTCTCTTTCTGACGCAAAATCGACCGCATTGAGAAGCTTACGAAAAGACGTATAACAACCTTGAAGATCGCCTATTGCATACACGGCCATGGGTTACTCGTAGCTCACAGGGTCTATCGCATTATTATCAGCAAAAGCCTCAAGCCGCTCCTGACATGCACCGCATGTACCGCATGCTCGTTCTCTGCCTTTGTAGCAAGTCCACGTTTTGGAGTAATCCAAGCCATATTTCAAACCCTGCGCGAGAATTTCTCCCTTAGTGGCATTTAAAAATGGCGCGACAATATCGACCGGCTCATAGTTAGCAATCCGAGCGACATCGGCCATCTTACGCACAAATTCAGGCCGGCAATCAGGGTAGATCGC
>NZ_LWFU01000147.1:0-452 GCF_001635135.1 Oleiphilus sp. HI0080 | reverse complement strand
AGGCGGAATCCGGCGATCTCACGGTCTTTAGCGTCGGAAATATCCATAGAGTCGTGATAGAACGCGGACAATGCACCAACGACACCGCACATGATCGCCATCGGGTGAGCATCGCGACGAAAGCCTCGGAAAAACTGGTGTACTTGGTCGTGAACCATTGTGTGGTTGCGCACAGTGGCGCGGAATGACTCACTCTCTTCTTTGGAAGGAAGTTCTCCGTGAAGGAGTAGGTGGCATAACTCGAGGTAGTCGGAGTTTTCAGCTAGCTGATCGATTGGGTAGCCGCGGTGTAGAAGAACACCCTTGCCGCCATCAATGTAGGTGATTGATGACTCACATGCCGCTGTGGAAACGAACCCTGGGTCATAAGTAAACAGGCCTTCGGACACAAGGCCGCGTACGTCGATTACGTCAGGGCCTACTGTGCCGGAATACATTGGTAAGTCGATGGT
>NZ_LWFU01000146.1:0-689 GCF_001635135.1 Oleiphilus sp. HI0080 | reverse complement strand
CGCTTTTCTACTACTTGAAGATTTATTTCATGGATTTGGCCATTGGATCTGTCACACAGGCGCGTTCAAAAATCCCTTTTTAAGGCGGATTCAAGCCTTTTATAAAGTCGCCCACAGACCTCATCATTTTAGTGGAAGTAACGAGCAAGCAGGGCAAGTGACTGCGACCCAGACATTCGTAGAAGGCTGGGCGTATTGGTTCGTCATGCCAAATTATTGGTTCCAATATATTTGGCTCTATCTAGGACTCTATGAGAGCTTCATCATCGGCATTACCATTAAGGGCCTGTGGTCTGTGCACAACCACGTTAATTGGCATTACGACCTGTATTTCTTAAATCATCCACAAGCTTGGGTGCGCAAAACCATGCGTGCTTTGTGCCATATTCTAATCTTCCCAACTCAGCATCATCACCACCATGCTCGTGGTCGAAACTCAGCGAAGAATCTACACAACCTGTTTGCCTTCTATGATTGGCTGTTATGGCGCACGCTTGTGATTGAAACCGAAGTACCCAAGAAGTACGGATGGCGTCAATCAGAGATAGAAGAGACAAGCGCGCTGAAGCGCTTCTTCAGTTTCGACTATCAACGCTACTTAGCCGCTCCCAGCAAGCCAAAACAAAGCAAATCTCAAAGCTGACATGTTTTCTAACTAAACTTTTTGGCTGCGACCCAAAAAGTTACCT
>NZ_LWFU01000145.1:0-492 GCF_001635135.1 Oleiphilus sp. HI0080 | reverse complement strand
ATTGTCGAAGTTGCCGAGCCAGACGTTGAGCAAGTTGCAGCACTGCTTGAAAAAGAAATGATGGATGCAGCAAAGCTCGATGTACCGCTGATTGTTGAAGCCGGAATTGGCGACAACTGGGACGAAGCGCACTAAGCGTAAACCGATAACGCGGCGTGATAAACGCCTTATCGCTAAACACACTTATTTTTGATCAATACATAGGCGCAGAACATGACGACATATACCGCAATAAACTTAGTCAAACGTCCTAAACCGGGCCCGCTCACTGCCGATGTATTTGAGGTTGTTGAAAAACACGTGCCGACGCTCGGCCAAGGTCAAATCCTAATCAAGCAAACACATATGTCGCTAGATCCCGCTATGTTTGGGTGGATGAGCGCAGACACCGAGAGTTATATCCCGCCTGTCGAGCTTGGCACGGTCATGCGTAGCTCGGGCGTTGGTGAGGTGATCGCGAGCGAAAACTCAAAGTTTGAAGTGGGTGATCGC
>NZ_LWFU01000144.1:0-6930 GCF_001635135.1 Oleiphilus sp. HI0080 | reverse complement strand
CTCCACTTGCGAGGCTCCTCTAGATGCAGCCTCGAAGCCCAATGATCCGCTACCAGCAAACAAGTCCAGTACACGAGCTCCATGGATACTGTGTTGCAACCAATTAAACACGGTCTCTCTGACGCGATCCGTTGTCGGACGCAATCCTTCAACATCTGGAAAGCTCAGACGCCGGCTTCGATGATCGCCACCAATGATTCGAAACGAACCTTCTTGGTTTTTTTGTGGCTTGCGGTTTTTTTTAACTCGGCCTGGCATTAGAATTTAATCCATTAATACGCATTATATGAGCTGAACAATACCAAAGTTGCTATTGTAGTGCGGACAAAGTTTCTATCAATCTAATTGTTTACGCGCTTTCATTGCGCCAAACACATCTTTGGAAGTCGCATGGATAATCATCTTCTTATTGGTCTGGCGCTAATTGCCGTCATCATCATTGCTTTTCTTATTGATCTCAAGTCACGCAAGATTGAACAAAAATCGTTACCTCCTCTCGCCAAGCCAACGGCAAAGAGTACTGCCAGTATCACATCAGAAAAACAGCCGACCGAGCCGTTGGAGGCGGCAAAAACATCTATTGCGGCCCCTGTTAATGAAACTCAGAGTGCCACCGAAACGCCTGAGCCCGCAGTAGTTGATGAGACTCCGGCTATCGAACCAGAAGCTCCTGCGGAAAGCTTGTTCTCACGCATGGTTTCAGGTCTTAACCGAACAAGAGGGCAGCTAAGCCAAGGCTTAGGCCAGATACTACTTGGTAAGAAAGAAATCGACGAAGATCTATTGGAAGAGATAGAAACCCAATTGTTGATGGCTGACATTGGTGTAGAGGCCTGCACACAGGTCATTAATGCGATTACCGAGAAATCTGAACGCAAAGAGTTAAAGGATGCCGACGCTGTGTATCAAGCTCTCAAAACAGAGCTAGCAAACCTTCTCGCAGATAAACAAGCCCCTCTTGAGATAGAAAAACGCGACGAACCTTTTGTTATTCTTGTGGTTGGCGTTAATGGCGTTGGCAAGACAACCACAATCGGGAAGATGGCTAAACGTTTCCAAAACCAAGGTTTGTCTGTAATGCTAGCCGCGGGCGATACATTCCGTGCAGCTGCTGTTGAACAACTTCAAGTATGGGGTGAGCGTAACGATGTGCCCGTTGTCGCGCAACACACAGGCGCCGATAGCGCATCAGTGATTTTCGATGCTGTGGAGTCTGCGCGTTCTAAAAACATTGATGTCATCATTGCCGATACCGCTGGCCGACTTCAAAACAAAGATAATCTGATGAGCGAATTGGAAAAAGTAGTTCGCGTTATGAAGAAGGTCGACAACAGCGCACCGCACGAGGTAATGCTGGTGCTTGATGCCGGCACAGGTCAAAACGCTCTAAGCCAAGCTCAGATTTTCCAACAAGCCGTTGGGGTGACCGGTATTAGCCTCACAAAACTCGATGGAACGGCAAAAGGTGGAATTATCTTCGCTATCGCCAAACAACTTGGTCTGCCGATCCGTTTTATCGGTGTTGGAGAACAGATTGATGATCTTCGCCCATTTAATGCGGATGAGTTTATCGAAGCACTTTTCGAATCAGAGCAAGAGGTTTAACAACTGACCTCATGATTCAATTTATCAACGTTGGCAAGCGCTATCCAGATGGCCACGAGGCATTACGAAATGTTTCCTTTGAAATGCCTCGTGGCGAAATGGCCTTTCTAACTGGCCATTCTGGTGCTGGTAAAAGTACATTGCTCAAGCTCATCATGTTGATGGAGCGAGCATCAAAAGGCCAAGTTGTGGTTGGCAATCAAAATCTTGCGCGTATTCCACAGCGCCAGATTCCCTACTATCGACGGCACGCAGGCGTTGTGTTTCAAGATCACAAGTTGCTATTTGATCGAACAGTTTTCGATAATGTTGCGATCGCCATGGAAGTTGCTGGGACACCTCCGAAAGAGATTGCAAAACGTGTTCGAGCCGCACTAGACAAAGTCGGGCTACTGAGCAAAGAAAAACTCACTCCAATTCAACTCTCTGGAGGAGAACAACAGCGTGTGGGTATCGCTCGCGCAGTCGTCAACAAGCCGCCAATACTGCTTGCCGATGAACCAACAGGAAACCTCGATCCTGACCTTTCTGCCGAAATCATGAAATTGTTTGCGGACTTTAATCAGGTTGGTGTAACGGTGCTTGTCGCAACGCACGATTTGGATTTAATTTCGCGCTTACCCTACCGGGTAATCGAGCTCGACCATGGCGTTATCAAGTCAGGTTCAGAAGCATCGAGACAGCATGGAGAGAGCCATGTCGAGTGTTAAGAAGCAAGACCGGAAGCTTAGTGCGCAAGGCGCCCAGATAAGTAATCAAAAACCCCTGCTCGGGAGTTATTTTGGAAATCACAAAAAAGCGCTTCTGCACACTCTCCACGAACAAAAGCGAAAACCCTTAGCAGCATTTTTTACATGTTCTGTAATCGGTATTGCTATTTTGTTGCCTACGCTACTGGCGGTGCTTTTGATCAATGTACACTCAGCAAAGCTTGATTGGGACAGCTCCGCACAACTGACCGTGATGTTGAACGACAAAGTCTCGGCACTTCAAGGGACGCAAATAGCAAAAGAGCTGACCAAACTGTCAGAGGTAGAAGAGTCTTTGTTTATTGATAAAGCTCAGGCGCTCGAAGAGTTCAAAGCGGTGTTCCAATTAGGCAATACCCTTGATCACCTATCGGGGAATCCGCTCCCTCATAGTATTGTGGTTTCCCTAAGCGATGCAGCAAGCTCATTCGAAAAAGCCCAGCAGCTCAAGGAATCACTCTCTCAAAAACCAGAAATCGAACTAGTTCAGTTGGATCTCATGTGGGTGCAGCGTCTCAACGCGATTAGCGACTTTCTCACCATGAGCACGTGGATCCTAGCCTTGATGCTTAGCATCGCCGTTGTTCTCGTACTTGGGAATACTGTTCGTCTTGCGATAGAAAGTAGAAAGGACGAGATCGCTGTGCTCAAACTAGTTGGAGGGACGGACGCCTTCGTTTGTCGTCCATTCTTATACATGGGAATTTTTTACGGCCTTGGCGGCGGCATTTTAGCCATCGTGTTCAGCTATGTCGTTCTGGCAATACTAACGCAGCCAGTAGAACTCCTAACCACGTCCTATCAAAGCGATTTTAGTTTGTCAGGCTTAAACTTTGAATCTACACTTTTTATCCTAACGATAGGTACGTTTCTTGGTTGGATTGGTGCTCGTTTATCCGTAAAACGACACATTAGCGAAATAGAACCAAACTAAACTTTAGTTCTCTTACGTCTTCGCAACGGAACCTCTGAGAAATCAAGTAGTCCAATGCGTACACCTTGAGCGTAAAACCTTCAAAATGCTATGATGTTTGCTTAACAACTAGAGGAATTTTAATGGGTACAAGCTTAAAACCAGTTGATATGTTGATTCCAGGCGGAAACCTTGAGTCGTACATGCGCACTGTAAACAGCATACCAATTTTATCAGTTGAAGAAGAACGCGAACTCTCATCACGACTTCACGATGAAAACGACCTATTAGCGGCGAGACATTTGATCATGTCGCACCTGCGTTTTGTCGTGCATATTGCAAAGAGCTATTCCGGTTACGGACTCGCTCAGGCTGACCTAATTCAAGAGGGCAATGTTGGCCTAATGAAAGCGGTCAAGCGGTTCGATCCAACCTACGGAGTGCGTCTCGTCTCTTTTGCCGTACACTGGATCAAAGCAGAAATTCATGAGTTTATCCTGCGTAACTGGCGGATCGTTAAGATCGCTACAACAAAAGCGCAACGCAAAATGTTCTTCAATTTGCGCAGCTCTAAAAAGCGTCTAGCGTGGTTTACCGCCGATGAAGTAGAGTCTGTTGCCAAAGACTTGGGTGTCGAGCCTAAAGTGGTTCGCGAAATGGAGGGGCGCCTCAGTGCACATGATGCTTCGTTTGATGCAACGGTTGATGAAGACGACGACACCGCATTTTTAGCACCGGCAAATTACCTCGAAGATCAAAGTGCAGATCCTGCTCGCGCCGTTGAAATGGCGAATTCGACAGCCGATACTCACGGACGTCTCACCGAAGCGCTCAAAACACTGGATGAGCGTAGTATGGATATCCTGACGAAGCGTTGGCTAAGCGAAAAGAAGTCTACGCTTCATGATCTTGCGGATGAATATGGCGTTTCCGCAGAGCGCATTCGCCAACTTGAGAAAAACGCAATGAAGAAAGTCAAAGTCCTGATGGACGAGTAAGCGCTGCGTTAACAACATTCTCAATCAGAAAAACCGCCGAGTCTGGCGGTTTTTTTATGCATTTCTAGTACAAGGTGGAAGACATGAACATCGCTTTTCTAGGCGTCGGCTTAATGGGCCAACCAATGGTCACGAATCTCATCAATGCCGGCCATTCACTGCATCTTTGGAATCGAACACAAGAAAAACTCGATGCATTTAGAACTTCGTCATCCTGCTACGAAAGTGCCGATATTGCAGTCAGCCACGCAGACATCATCATCACTATGCTCGAAACAGGAGAGGTGGTCGAGTCAGTATTAATGCAAGAAGGTGTTCTGGATTCAATTTCGGCGGGCAGCCTAGTCATTGATATGAGTTCGATTCCGCCTGAACAAGCTCGTTCCCATGCCTCAAGGCTCCATGAGCGGAGTATTCGATACCTTGATGCGCCAGTCTCAGGCGGAACGGTCGGTGCGGCTGAAGCATCGCTTTCGATCATGGCAGGTGGAGAAAGAGCCGACGTTGAATACGCCAATTCCATTTTCAGCGCTCTCGGAAAAGCAACGCATATTGGAGCGCATGGCTGCGGCCAGCTCGCGAAATTGGCCAACCAGGCGATTGTTGGCATTACCATAGGCGCTGTGTCTGAGGCACTATTACTCGCTGCCAAAGGAGGGGCGGATCCCGTAGCTGTTCGAGAAGCGCTAAGTGGCGGATTTGCTGCGAGCCGAATTCTAGAGCTGCACGGCCAACGCATGATCGATGGCAACTATGAGCCGGGAGCCCGCAGTAGAGTACAACTAAAAGATATGCGCACAATTCTCGATGAAGCACGCCTTCAAGGCCTCACGCTTCCGCTATCACAGCGCACTCACGATGGATATCTGTCCCTCGTGGCGCATGGTAAAGAAGATATTGACCACAGCGGCCTGATGGTAGAGCTTGAGCGCCTTAACACCACGAAACTATTCAAAGGGCAACGTTAAATGCTTCGCTTTGCAGCAAACCTTAGCATGCTGTTTCAGGAGCATTCTTTTCTGAATCGATTTAATGCAGCGTCAAAAGAAGGCTTTGAGTTCGTAGAGTTTCTATTTCCTTATGGCTATCACGTGAACGATTTAAAGTCAGCGCTCGATGAACATGGTTTGAGACAAGTTTTGTTTAATCTCCCTCCTGGCGATTGGGACGCCGGAGAGCGAGGGATTGCTTGTCTGCCTTCTCGAAAAGACGAGTTTAGAAGAGGGCTTGAATTAGCTATGCGGTACGCTGTGGACCTTCAAGTTCCGCAAATCAACTGCCTGGCGGGTCTTCAGCCTTTAGATATACCTGAAAGCCTTGCTATGGACACATTCCTGGAGAACCTAGATTTTGCAGCGAATCAGCTTGCGTCAATCAACGTCAAACTCGTGTTTGAGGCGATTAACTCGCGCATCGATATGCCCGGTTTTTTTATCGATACACTCGACAAAAGCCGCCATGTTTTGCGTGCACTGAATAATCCAAATATTGGCTTTCAATTTGACCTTTATCACATGCAAATAATGCATGGCGACCTAATAAAAAACCTACAAGCAATGCGGCATGACGTTTCTCATATTCAGTTTGCCGATACGCATGGTCGTCACGAGCCCGGCACGGGCGATATTGATTTTGAATCGGTATTCACAGAAATCAAACATCTAGGTTACGAAGGCTTTGTCAGCGCAGAGTATCGCCCAAAAACAGACACAGTTAGCTCTCTAGAGTGGTTACGAACTTTTAATTAGTGTGCAAAAATAGGCCTGTGATAAAAAGTTTGGTTCCGTGAGCAGTTTCTATTGAACAACGAAAAGGGTGGCCAATGAGTTGGTGGGGAAAGGTGATAGGCGGCGCACTGGGCTTTGCCGTATCCGGTCCTATCGGCGCTTTATTGGGTGCAGCGATTGGTCATAGTTTCGATAAAGGTCTTACCGGTATCGAAGCTATGTCACCCGACGACTTTTCAACAGAAAGTATCCAAGCCGCATTTTTTACTGCAACTTTCTCTATTATGGGACGAGTTGCAAAATCAGATGGAATTGTCAGTCAAGAAGAGATTCAGGTTGCTCAAGCAACCATGTCTCGAATGCAGTTAAACAGCGAGCAAACCAAAGCCGCTCAAAAGCTGTTCTCAGAAGGGAAGTCAGCAGCATTTGATTATCAAGCGATCGCTAAACAACTCCGTAAAGAATGTGGTCGACGTACGAATCTGTTGCAAATGTTTCTGGAAATTCAGATCGCAACAGCATTGGCCGACGGTGAGCTGCATGAATCAGAACAAGCCATTTTACTTGAATTGGCAGGTCTGCTCGGTTTTAAGCGCCACCAATTCGAGCAACTTCTTGCTATGGCTGCTGCGCAACAGCGGTTTTATAATAAGGAGCAGGGCTTTGATGCACAAAATAGCGCATCTCAACTGGAAGAAGCGTATGATGTGCTAGGGCTTGAAAAAGAGTGTTCTGATCAAGAGCTGAAGCGGGCATATCGGCGCTTGATGAGCCAACATCATCCGGACAAGTTAGTGGCAAAAGGGCTACCGGAAGAGATGATGAAACTCGCCACGGAAAAAACACAACAAATAAAAGAAGCTTACGAACTCGTAAAGCGCAACAGAAATATAAAGTAGAGGTAAGTAATGCGCGTTCTAGTAATCGAAGACGATAAA
>NZ_LWFU01000143.1:0-295 GCF_001635135.1 Oleiphilus sp. HI0080 | reverse complement strand
TAGATACCACCCCAGTCATGTGCAACCAGGGTAAAAGGCGTTTGAATACCGGCCGCTTCAACCAGATCGTTAATATATTGCCCGTAGTGTTTGAGCTCAAACTCAAACGATTCTGGCACGCCTGATCGATGAATGCCCGGCAAGTCGGTTGTATAACACGTAAAGCTATCTTTAACTTTTTGGACGAGGGGGTTCCACATATCCGCTGAGTCCGGCACTCCATGGAGAAACAGTTCTGGCTCGCCTTCGCCATCTACCTTCAAGTAAATAGGGGCCTGATCAATTTCAACAAACA
>NZ_LWFU01000142.1:0-408 GCF_001635135.1 Oleiphilus sp. HI0080 | reverse complement strand
GGCACTACATGATCAGGAAAATAAACCGAGGTTCCGCGCTTGTTGGCCTCGATATCAAGAGGACTATTGATACTGACGTAATGACTGACGTCGGCAATCGCAACATACAGACGCCATCCACCCTCGGTGCGTCGCTCACAGTAAACTGCGTCATCGAAGTCTCGCGCATCCTCACCATCAATGGTGACCAAAGGTAAATGACGAAGATCTATTCTTGCGACCTTGTCGTCTTCAGTGACCTCTGCTTTGAAATTCTCGATCTGCTCAACAAGGTCAGCAGGCCACTCATTCGGGATGTTATGAGAGCGAATAGCCACTTCGATCTCCATACCTGGCGCCATATGATCACCAAGCACCTCCAACACCTCGCCAATCGCATGCTCTCGCTTGGAGGGGTATTGCAGAATT
>NZ_LWFU01000141.1:0-567 GCF_001635135.1 Oleiphilus sp. HI0080 | reverse complement strand
TAGAGCGGGTTGAATGGTCTTAAGAGCGAGAGCTGCAGTAGTGATGATCGCTGCCTCTCCGTATTCATCCTTCGAGTCTCCACACCACAACATCAGCATGTCTTCGAAACTCAACTCTGCGGGCTTGGTATGACGCCGAGAGAACTTGGCTGGCCATTCTTCTGTCGTTAGCTCGCCGTTGGTGCAATCGTATGATACGCAGGCGTTATCCGGATTTCGCTCGATCTCTCCGCCTTCACCCTTCATTGTTACCGTTCGTTTGTATTCGAGTAAGCGAGCTGCCTCCTGATGGAGGGTTAGGTACGGAGGGTGAAAGACCCCCTGCAATATGTTTGGCGCATTAAGGGGGTTGATTAAGCGAGAAAGTGAGTGAACGGGCGAGCGAAGCCCTAGTGTTGATCTCAAATCAATCAACTCTGCCAGCTTTGGGCTTATGCTGTTGAGCGGCATATAACAAAAGTTGCTTTGCGCCAAGGCGTCTTGGCATTCACTCCACGAGGACGCTGTGTTCAATCCCAGTTTGTTGATAATCGTCTCGGTATAAATGCGATTGTTTGTGTGTCCGCT
>NZ_LWFU01000140.1:0-350 GCF_001635135.1 Oleiphilus sp. HI0080 | reverse complement strand
AATGGTGGTTGCCGCAACATCCGGAGTGGTAAAGGTCAGCTTATCAAACAGTGCGACAACATCTTTTTTGGAATGACTTGGCTTCGCGCCACGATAGAATCGGCCGCTTTTGGCAATGTTGGTTTTGATGCCGCCAGGGTGGACGGTAATTGGCGTAACGTTGGTGTTTTTCAACTCCAAGCGAAGCGCTTCTGTGTAACCTTTTACCGCGAATTTGCTGGCGTTGTAGGCGCCCTGTGTTGGTATGCCGACCAAGCCAAAGACACTAGAGATGTTAACCACAGCTGAGTCATCAGAGCGTTTGAGCAACGGTAGAAACAGCTTTGTACCATGCACCACACCCCAGAAAT
>NZ_LWFU01000139.1:0-747 GCF_001635135.1 Oleiphilus sp. HI0080 | reverse complement strand
GACTGACCAGCCCTTTCAGACTCCGAGCAATTACACTTTTTGCCTGGTCTGGGAGATCATAGACGAGTACGTGCAAGTGCTTTAACGCACTGTACTCATTTAAATCGAGTAAAGAGTTCGCCGGCGCATCGACGGTTGGCAGCGCAACGCTAAGGCTTTGTTTCAACTCTCCATCCAGGCCCATCGAAAAAACCCAGCGCGCGCCCATGATGTAACAAAGCATCTCAAGCATTGGCGTTGGGCCCTTCTCAGGCTCCTTCCGCCCGTCTCCTGACTGACTAATACCGCTACCAGCATCTGCTTTTCCACTGGTAACGAGTTCTAGTAAAAATCTTGGGCCAGTTCGTGTATCGGGCCGATACTGTGCTCGAACAGTAAACGAATCAACACGCGCTTGAAGAAGTGCTCGTTTAAACGCATTTCGCACAATTCGCTTTAGTTTCTCTGGGTCGCCAACCGCAAATGCAGGGAGGTTCGGATCAAAATGAATGTTGGCAGAGATCGCTCTGCGCTCTAAACGAGGCAAAAACTCCTGGTATACCTGCAACATCATCACCCTGAAATTAAACGGGATCTCGCTAAGGATAAGTTCGCCTGACTCCATCTGTGCACGATCATGCAGATTCGCAGCAACGCTCATAACGGCACTAAGATAGCTTGAACGAAATGCAGCCTGCGGATCGCCTGTGCGCGCTGCTCGAGCTTGTAAGACGAGTGCGCGAGCGAGCGCGTTCTTGATATCCAAGC
>NZ_LWFU01000138.1:0-435 GCF_001635135.1 Oleiphilus sp. HI0080 | reverse complement strand
GTCACGGTTAGGGGGCTTAACGCGGCGCCAGTTGCTGTTGATGATAGCGGTCTCTCCGTAGATGTAGGTCAGGACTTGATTATCAACAGTGCGGATTTGCTTGCGAATGATACAGATCCGGATAATGGTGCTGTACTTACAGTTGTTGGTTTTGAGACGCCATCTCAAGGCAGTATTGTAGATAATGGCGACGGAACGTTTACCTTTAGTACTCCACAAAATTTGTCAATGGCACAAGGGGAGTCTTATGTTAGCTCGCTGACCTATACGGTTGAAGATGAACTAGGTGCTAGTAGTTCGGCTAGTTTTTCCGTAACGGTCAATGGTGTTAATGATGGTCCTGTGGCTGGGGCTTATAATGTTCTGAATTCGGGGGAAGCCGATGTCGTAACAATTGACGTTGCTGATTTACTCGGGCTTGTTTCCGACCCTGAT
>NZ_LWFU01000137.1:0-359 GCF_001635135.1 Oleiphilus sp. HI0080 | reverse complement strand
GACTCAAGGGTTGAGGGTGACTAAAGGTGCTAAGGCTGCTATTGAGGCAGCCGGTGGTAAGGTCGAGGAATAATAAGTAATGGCTAAATCTCCTGCGATGCAAGGCGGATTCGGGAAGGGACTTGATGAACTCAAGTCTCGGCTTTGGTTCGTATTCTTGGCAATTATCGTCTATCGAATAGGTGCACACATTCCGGTCCCCGGAATTAACCCTGAGCGATTGGCTGCGTTGTTTGAACAGAATCAAGGTACTATTTTGAGCCTGTTCAACATGTTCTCTGGCGGTGCGTTAGAGCGCATGAGTATCTTTGCTTTGGGGATTATGCCTTACATTTCGGCGTCTATTATCATGCAGTTGA
>NZ_LWFU01000136.1:0-514 GCF_001635135.1 Oleiphilus sp. HI0080 | reverse complement strand
AGATAAAAAAAGGCGAAGTTGTGCTGTATAACCAGCAACTGCTGCACGTAAAACAAATTGAAGTGCAAAACCCGAGTGCGCGGGGCGCAGCGACGTTGTATAAAATGCGCTTCCGAAATGTACAAACGGGTAGTAAAGTCGAAGAGCGTTTTAAAGGGGATGACTTGTTAGAGCGGGTCGAGCTCTTCAAACGCATGGTGAGTTATTCTTATGATGAAGCCTTGGTCTTTATGGATGATGAAGACTTTTCGCAGTACACCATCCGCAAGGAAGATATAGAAGACGAGCTGTTATTTATAACCGAGTCTATTCAAGGAATGGCCGTGCTCATCGTTGATGATGCTGTTGTTGGGCTAGAAATGCCTCAATCGGTGGATATGGAAATCAAAGAGACTTCCCCTGCAATAAAGGGCGCCTCGGCAAGTGCTCGCACCAAGCCGGCTGTTTTCGAAACGGGTCTATCTGTGCAAGTTCCTGAATACTTAGCCTTGGGCGAACGTATCCGTATAAATAC
>NZ_LWFU01000135.1:0-583 GCF_001635135.1 Oleiphilus sp. HI0080 | reverse complement strand
ATCGTTCCGGTGCGCGCATTCTGCTTGTTGCCTTCGGATCGCCAATTCAGGAGCAATGGCTTCAGCAATACCGTCATCTGCTGCGTGTTGATACCGCGTTGGCTGTTGGAGGGCTCTTTGATTTTTATTCAGGCCGCATCGCGAGAGCGCCTATGTGGTTTCGCAAGCGCGGGCTTGAGTGGGTTTGGCGGTTAGCGATGGAACCGCGCAATAAATTCCATCGGTATGTGATTGGAAACCCTAAATTTCTTTGGCGCTGTTTCTGGCAGCTTAAAAAAGTTTCTTAAAAGGAGAGAAGCAATGAAATCGATACAGAGTAAACATCTTGGCTTGAGCCCTTTATTACAACGCGCGATCGCGTTAGTGGGCCTAATTTTAATCAGCCCTGTGCTCTTAATTACGGCCTTGTTAATTCGGCTCGAAAGCCCCGGAAGTCCCATTTTTACCCAAACACGCGTTGGGCTTCATGGTCGGCGTTTCGCATTCTATAAGTTCCGCTCGATGCGTGTTGCCTCAGATCCGAAATACGTTGATGTCAGCACGATCAAAAGCGATCGAGATGGTGTATGTAAGAAGCTTTTTA
>NZ_LWFU01000134.1:0-4079 GCF_001635135.1 Oleiphilus sp. HI0080 | reverse complement strand
GGAATTCAAGTCTTTAATCACTGCACTAAATGGTAACAAGGGCGCAGAGAGCACTCCTTCTTCAGCGGCCACGCAAGCCAATGATTTCTCCCCTCAAGCCGCGAGTCCCATAATTCCAGATACCGTTCCGGCAAACTATGAAACGGTGCTAGACAAAACGGTATTCGAATCTTGGTTAGAAAAACTAAAAGCCGCGCCTTATTTCGCGTTTGACACCGAAACCACTAGTTTGGACTACATGGCAGCGCGCGTAGTTGGCGTGTCTGTTTGTTGTGTCGCGGGAGAGGCGGCATATATTCCGTTCGGGCATGATTACTTGGGCGCACCCGAGCAACTTGATCAGGACTATGTTCTTGCAGAACTAAAACCCATTCTTGAAGATGCGTCGATCAAAAAGCTCGGCCAAAACCTGAAGTATGATCGCAACGTGCTGATCAACCACGGCATCACGCTTGAAGGTATTGAGCACGACACGATGATTGAGTCCTACGTATTGAACTCAACAGGCTCCCGACATGATATGGACACCCTCGCTGAGAAATATTTAGGTCGAACAACCATTCACTTCCAAGACATCGCAGGCAAAGGCGCTAAGCAGCTTACCTTTAACCAGATAGATCTGGAAAAAGCCGCGCCCTATGCAGCCGAAGATGCCGATATTACCCTGCAATTGCACGAGGCACTGTTTCCTCAGCTTGAAGCGGAAACGGGTTTGCTGTCGGTTTACAGTGACATCGACAAACCGCTTGTGAGCGTTCTATCCAATATTGAAAGACGCGGTGCGAAAGTGGATGCGCACAAACTAGCGCAACAAAGCCAAGAGCTTGCGATGCGTATTAGTGAGCTGGAAAAAGAGGCATATGACCTAGCTGGCGAGGAGTTTAACCTCAGCTCACCGAAACAACTGCAAGCTATCTTTTTTGAGAAACTTGAGCTGCCGATCATCAAGAAAACACCAAAAGGACAGCCATCAACGGCAGAACCTGTTCTGCAAGAGCTGGCGCTTGATTATCCATTGCCCAAGCTGATTCTCGAACACCGGAGTCTTGCAAAGCTTAAATCAACTTATACCGATAAGCTGCCGCTTCTTATTAACAGCGGTACCGGGCGCATTCATACGTCCTATCATCAGGCAGTAACAGCAACAGGTCGTCTATCCTCTAGCGACCCCAATCTGCAGAATATTCCGATTCGTACCGCCGAAGGTAGACGCATTCGACAAGCTTTTATTGCAGAGAACGGATACAAACTGATTGCGGCGGATTACTCCCAGATCGAACTACGTATCATGGCGCACCTTTCTCAGGACAAAGGCCTTCTCGATGCCTTTGCCCATGGCGAGGACGTGCACAAGGCAACCGCCGCTGAAGTATTCGATGTCGCGGTAAACGAAGTATCTGATGACCAACGACGCAAAGCCAAGGCCATTAACTTTGGCCTGATCTACGGCATGTCTGCGTTTGGCCTGGCCAAACAAATCAATGTCGCTCGGGGAGAAGCGCAACAGTATATTGATCGCTACTTTGAGCGTTACCCTGGCGTACTTGATTATATGGACCGCATTCGCGAGCAAGCGCATAAAGACGGCTTTGTTGAAACGGTTTTCGGCCGCCGCCTTTACCTGCCGGATATCAATGCACGTAATAAAATGATGCAACAGGCTGCCGAACGAACTGCGATCAACGCGCCTATGCAGGGTACTGCCGCCGACATTATTAAGTTGGCCATGATCAACGTCGAGAAAGCACTTAACACGGCAGATGTGAACGCGCAGATGATTATGCAGGTCCACGATGAACTGATTGTCGAAGTTGCCGAGCCAGACGTTGAGCAAGTTGCAGCACTGCTTGAAAAAGAAATGATGGATGCAGCAAAGCTCGATGTACCGCTGATTGTTGAAGCCGGAATTGGCGACAACTGGGACGAAGCGCACTAAGCGTAAACCGATAACGCGGCGTGATAAACGCCTTATCGCTAAACACACTTATTTTTGATCAATACATAGGCGCAGAACATGACGACATATACCGCAATAAACTTAGTCAAACGTCCTAAACCGGGCCCGCTCACTGCCGATGTATTTGAGGTTGTTGAAAAACACGTGCCGACGCTCGGCCAAGGTCAAATCCTAATCAAGCAAACACATATGTCGCTAGATCCCGCTATGTTTGGGTGGATGAGCGCAGACACCGAGAGTTATATCCCGCCTGTCGAGCTTGGCACGGTCATGCGTAGCTCGGGCGTTGGTGAGGTGATCGCGAGCGAAAACTCAAAGTTTGAAGTGGGTGATCGCGTGATGGGTATGATGGGCTGGCAGGAATATGTGCTTAGTGACGGCCAAGGCATCAACAAAGTACAAGCGGGTGTATCGGATGAAGTCGTACTCTCGGTTTTTGCGCTGCCCGGCCTAACCGCGACACAAGGGCTTTTTAACGTTGGCAAACCTAAAGCTGGCGAAACGATCATCGTCACCGGCGCAGCTGGGTCTGTTGGATCATTGGTTGGCCAGCTTGCAAAAGCGGAAGGCCTTAATGTGATCGGCGTTGTTGGCACAGACGAAAAGGCCGACTGGATTGTGAACGAACTGGGCTTTGACGGCGCGATCAACTACAGAACAGAAGACCCAGGCCCGCAACTCGATAAACTCGCTCCCAAGGGGTTTGATTTGTTTTTTGAGAACACCGGTGGGCCGATCCAAAACCTCATTTTCGAGCGAATGAACGCGCATGGGCGTGTTGTTGTTTGCGGCATGATCGCCGACTACAACAAGGCAAAACCAAGCCCAGGGCCAAACTGGATCCCAATCATCAAAAAACGTCTGACGATTCAAGGCTTCACGATGCCCGATCACTTCGCCGAAGTACCGAGCTTGTTAGCAAAGCTCACACCTTATGTGATGGCAGGACAGATCAAGCACCGTGCACATGTTCTTGAAGGCTTGGAATCAGCCATTGAAGGTTTGAATTTATTCTTTACTGGCGAGAACAAAGGTAAGCTCATCGTTAAGCTGTAAGCTTGGCAAGGAAGAGCGAAACGGCTTCGCAGCCATGAGTGAAACAAGCTGCGAAGCTATTCTGAGCAGATCACGACTGCTCGCGCTTTTGTGTACTCTGTTGGCCTTCGGGGGCTCTCCAGGGTACGCGACTCAGTTTACTGAAGCTCGAACGTCTCCGTATCATTAAGACCGTTGTGTCTAAGCGCCTCCGTGCTGCCATCGCGGCCCGTGTCACTATCTGCCGTTGAGCCAAAGTTGAGGTTGCTAAGCCCTAAGGTCCCGCCACTTAAACGTCGAATCGTATAAAGCGTGGTGCCGTTTTCGGTTAAATTGAATCCGAGAACCTCATTGCCATCGTTGTCAGTAAGTGAATTCCCGTTCTGGTATGTCAAAGCGTCGGCCATCGTCGTTTGCGCCGCGCCACTGCAATCACCTGCGGCAAATGTTTCGGTTGTTTTAGTTACCGATCCGTTGTCGAACGCATATGTCACTTTGCTGCCGGCCCCATCGCATCGTGCGTAGGTTTGACCGCTGAGAATATCTATATCAACGGAATTTGCGGGGTCATCGCTACTGCAACCTGCCACTAAAATAGAACTAAGACATAGTGCCGATAGTGTAAACACCTTCATACTAAGCTACCTAGTGTGCTCTCAATGTAAACTTGCTTCTGTTAACGTTGCCATAACCTAGTATTTTGACTGTCTATTCGCAACGCCCCCCTACAACAGTCTATACGGCATAACGGTAAGGTTAGCCTCAAAAAAGCAACAACGTTGCCCTTTAGAACCCCTCGTCACATACGAGAACATAGGGAATAGATACTTACGTTTTAAGTGAGCATTCGGTTTCAGTAATGCTTACCCGAGATATAACTAGCCGGATGTTTGTATAGTGGTCACGACTCACCTAAGATGACTTCAAAGCGCACACGCCTTCAAAAGAGGACTCATCATGCTAATACATGTCGCTGCCTTACCGCATATTAGCAGAGCACTCTTACTCTTGAGCCTTTGTTTATTGAGCATACAAACTGCCTCCAAAGAACTGCACTTTGTCACCGTTGAGCATGCTCCGCATAGCT
>NZ_LWFU01000133.1:0-308 GCF_001635135.1 Oleiphilus sp. HI0080 | reverse complement strand
AGTGCAGATAAAGCGCTTTGGAATTAATGCAAACGGGTTGCACGAACATCTTGACCTATAGCCTATCAGGTCGATGATCAGCCACGAGAATCATCAGGGCAACTCGCATCAAGGGCGCCGATGAGAAAACACCTCAGCACGTCCGCAATATATCCAACTCAAGATTGAGCGCTCTTAAGGAAAGACCTCTCGCCAGTATATAATGCGGTCATTCCCACGATACTGACCAAAGGTAGCGAACCTCAAGGGCGCGTCTTCCAAGGAACCGTCCGCGCTTGCATCCCAATTGAAACGCAGCCAAGGCATTG
>NZ_LWFU01000132.1:0-393 GCF_001635135.1 Oleiphilus sp. HI0080 | reverse complement strand
CGACCATCTACGACTGACCGCAAAATACCTACAAAAAGTAGATTACGACAAAGTTTGAAGGACCGAAGCAAGCGTATACTGCTTGTTTCGAGCTTCTAATTCAGCCGCTTTGTTGAGTCCACTATGCACACTTCAAAAAATAACAATACTGCCCAAGACACGTCATCAGACGAGCAATTCGATTTTGACCAAATTATTATCGGCTCGGGCTTCGGGGGATCTTGCAGCGCCCTTCGCCTTAGCGAGAAGGGCTATCGCGTTCTCGTACTCGAAAAAGGCAAACGCTGGAAAGAAACAGACTTCCCCGAAACAAATTGGAACTTTAAAAAGTACCTTTGGGCGCCCAAACTCGGCATGACCGGCCCATGGCAAATTACACCAACCAGAAAAGTT
>NZ_LWFU01000131.1:0-347 GCF_001635135.1 Oleiphilus sp. HI0080 | reverse complement strand
CTTCGACTTCATCGTTATTCACCCGAACAACGATACGACCTGCATCCACGCTCTCGATTACCCCGCCACGCTCTGCAACAACACACACACCAGAATCTTGAGCAACAATGCGCTCAATACCTGTTCCAACGACAGGTTTTTCGGCACGTAGCGTTGGTACCGCTTGACGCTGCATGTTTGATCCCATCAAGGCCCGGTTTGCATCATCGTGCTCTAGGAACGGAATTAAAGAGGCCGCAACCGATACAACCTGACGCGGCGATACATCCATATAGTTAACTTTTTCCGGAGGCATGACCGTCGTTTCATTCTTATGGCGAACAGTTACCAACTCTTCCGTTAAAGCA
>NZ_LWFU01000130.1:0-486 GCF_001635135.1 Oleiphilus sp. HI0080 | reverse complement strand
GGCCATGCAATTCTTTTTCCCGAGCATGAAAACCTTAAGCTTCTTCATGAGTGGCCAGATTATTGGCGGTTTGAGGCTCATGTATATATCGGAGTATTTAATGCGCTTTTATTTTCGTCAGTTTGCGTTGGGATTTGGTTTTTTGGCTTTATCGATACAATAATAGGGTTATGGCTCTTTCTCGTCTTTGTATTAGCTAATGGAATAAACGCACTTAGTTTTTATTTTGCTAAAATCGCGGTTAAGAAGAGTTTGATCAAAGTCCGTGTTTGATTGGTTGTTATTTTTCGAGGCTAGTACTTTCTACTGTCTCGTATAGTTGAGGTGAGTATCGATAAATATCATTCACTCGCCACTGCGACCTGCGCTTGTTGTTTTTAGCGTTCTCCGGGTCGAATTTTGGAGCCGGGTCTAGGAAGATCGTTCCGGCTTCTAGAGCGTCCAAGAGATGCTTCATGCTCGTTTTCTTGCACCATAAAACTTCGC
>NZ_LWFU01000129.1:0-374 GCF_001635135.1 Oleiphilus sp. HI0080 | reverse complement strand
TGGATCACACCCTTAAAAAAGTGATTGCTGACCAATCTCTTGCAGATGTGCCACTGGGTGCTTTTTTGTCGGGCGGTATAGACTCGTCCACTGTTGTTGCAATTATGCAACAGGTAAGTTCAAAACCGACACAAACTTATACGATAGGTTTTGATGATAAAGACTTTAACGAAGCGAGTTTTGCGAGAGATATATCTGCACACTTAGGGACACATCATCATGAGTTATATATTAGAGGGCAAGATTGTTTAGACCTAGTACCATCACTATCGTCTATTTATGATGAACCCATTGCAGACTCATCTCAAATACCTACTTACTTGGTTTCCAAGCTCGCGAGAGAAAACGTCACTGTTTGTTTATCTGGTGATGGG
>NZ_LWFU01000128.1:0-989 GCF_001635135.1 Oleiphilus sp. HI0080 | reverse complement strand
GATAACACCGAGAATACGACGCTCCACCAAGAGAGCATTGCACTTCAGCAAGCAAAAGTAGATGACGCTAGTCTATGCCCCTCTGCGCGGATTCTGGAAGATATGCGAACAGAACAACAAAGCTGGCTTGAGTTAGCGGGGTCTCTGTCCAATCAACACAAACATACGCTAACGGCAGCAACTGACATGGCCGCTATTCAACATGAATTTGAGAGGCTTGCCGCTCAAAGCCATGATAACGCTGAGCAAATCAAACAAGGAGATACGGTTTCTTTTGACAAGTTTCTTTCGGACTACGTCAGCTAGACCAGACTCATCCAACGCCGGTCGGCGCCAAGGTTACTGATCTTGCGCTATATGCGCTAGATCGTTTCAGCTGAAACGCCTATTCTCTATGACTCTTTGCGCCTACATTCTTTGAGACGCCCCCCTTATTTAAACATCCGCCTTATCGTATTAATTACCGTGCAACACGCTTCACAAAACGCATACGCGGTGATACGCAGCTCGCAAATATTAAGTACCGAAATTCGCTTCCGTCACGTTTCTAACAAAACTGTCACTATGCCCAATTTGCAGATACTGAAACCTATGCTAATTTTGTAAGTGTATGTAACGAATTGTTTCGTCAAAATTACAAGCTCATACATAAAGAAACATATTTGACATGCAGAGTAGTGTTCATTGCACTAACGTAAAGATATGTAATTCGTAAATGTGTACTGAGGGCAAGGATGCACTCACGCGCAACTCTTCGGAGTAGCGCTAATCAAAAAAACAGAAGCAAACCACATTTTACGAACTACACTACCGAAAACTAGTGTTGACTAAGAAGCGCGCCGAACCGCTGGAAGTCGAACGAAAACAGGGTGAATGAAGCTCTGTGTCGCTCAAAGTGCGAAGGCAGCCTATTGAAAGTGGAGTGGCCCATGGCCGAAGACATTTCTTTAAGCTGGAATATTGATTCTCTAAACAAAGCTTACAAGCAA
>NZ_LWFU01000127.1:0-505 GCF_001635135.1 Oleiphilus sp. HI0080 | reverse complement strand
GCACCTTGAGCGTTCTGGTAGCGGTATCGAGCTCCGGATAGAGATAATTCACGGTTCCGTGCCACTCCTTCCCGGGAAAAGCAGACGAGACAATGCTTGCGTCAACCCCCTGACGAACCAAACCAGCTTGGCCCTCGAAAACTTCGCCAATCACCCACACAGAGCTCAAATCGGCAATTGCGATGACCTCGGTGGCTGGTTTGATGAACATACCCTTTCGCACGTTAAGGCTTTTCACTACGCCGGAACGTGATGCTGTAATACTAACGGTCTGCTCAACCTTTCCTTTCTTTGCGAGGCTGTTAACTTGGTTTCGACTTAGCCCAAGTGCATATAGTCTGGAGGCTGATGCTTTAATGAGCTTCGTATTCTTACTTCGTCGCGCTGCCAAGTACTCTTCTTGTGCACTTACAAGGGCTGGCGAGTAAAGCTCAAACAACACCTGCCCTTGTTCAACACGATCACCAACAGCTGCAACGGATAGATTCTCTATCCAGCCGTCTAC
>NZ_LWFU01000126.1:0-12515 GCF_001635135.1 Oleiphilus sp. HI0080 | reverse complement strand
CTTCTCAACTGGCTGATCACACATTAACTCAAGAGAGGTCTGATTCGGATCTGTGGTCTGCTGCATCACCGTTTTGATTGGAGTCGGCTCCGGCTTGCCCGGCGAAAACTCCAGAGCAACGACGCTGGTTCCGGTTGGAACCTGATTCAGCTCAACCTGCTTTTGCACGCCAAACGCTTCGCGCATCGAACCAGCAAGACGCTTAAACTTTAAAACATCCATTTCAGCAAAAGAAAGTAGCAAGACAAAAAAGCACATCAATAGCGACATTAAGTCAGCAAAGGTTCCCATCCATGCTGGCAACCCCGGTTTACACTCTTCGCATTCTTTTTCTTCTTCAGACATCAGAGCTTGCCGCCAACTTATTCTTCTTGGGTTTCACGGCTACCCTCAGAAAGGTAGTTGCGTAACATCATCTCAATAACACGAGGGTTCTGCCCCGCCTGAATGGCCATTATCGCATCAATCGACATACTCTTTATCAAGCTCTCCTCCGCCATGCGAAGCTTCAGCTTGTCAGCGAAAGGAATCGCTACCATATTGGCAAGCATTGCTCCATATAAAGTAGTCAGCAATGCAACAGCCATTGCGGGTCCAATCGATTTCGGGTCATCCATATTCGATAACATAGCGACCAAACCAATCAGAGTCCCGATCATACCCATTGCAGGTGCGACATCACCTAGCGCCTCCCAGACCCTAGATCCGACCTTGTGGCGATCTACTGCTTGATTCTTGTCTTTCACCAGTAGATTGCGAACGACGTCCGCCTCATGACCGTCGATGAGCAAGCCAATTCCCCGCTTCAGGAAATCATTGGAAATCTCCTTACCCTCAAGTGCCAACAACCCACCTTTTCGAGCCTCATCCGCGAGTTCTTTTACATTCGCAATCAGCTCCTCAGGCGAGTCCAGCTTGAACATAAATGCTTTAGCAACCGTTTTCGTTGCTCCGAGAAACTGCCCGAGAGAGAATTTCATCATGCAAACAAGCAAGGAACCAACAATCACGATGAGAATAGAGGGCACATCGACGAACATGCCTAACGAGCCACCAAGCACCATTGCAAAAACAACAATGGCAAAGCCGCCTAAAAGTCCTACTAGGGTAGCGAGATCCAAACTTTCAGTCCCTCTAAAAAATCAAAGTTATCTTTAATTATTCGGCAAACCGCAAGAAAAAAGCAGGTTCAACGAAATGGAAACAGTGGTTATACTTAGCGCCAAGTTTTTTGACTTGTCGAGCGCAAACTTTACGCAAGCCATGAGTTTTCAAAGCGAGCCCTCAGCATCCAAAAGTGTAGACCTAAATGGCACATTTTCACGAGATGTTTTTAATCAGCCGCATCAAAAATGCAATAAACCGGATAAAAAGATCACTATGCCGAACCAGAACGACTCAGCACTGAATGACTTCGAAGAGTCTCTTGAGCAACTTGAGGCCATTGTTGAAAGAATGGAGAAAGGCGAGCTTTCTCTAGAACAATCGCTGGAGGCGTTCGAACAGGGCGTTAAATTAACACGTAACTGCCAACAAACTCTACGCAAAGCAGAACAACGCGTGAATGAACTTTTGGAAGAGAACGGCGAATTAAAGAAAGTACCCTTCAACTCTGAGGACGACCAGAGCCAGACAGTATAAGACGATAAAAATGAACAAACCCGCGTTTTTCGACGTATATCGGGCTGAAATCGATACAGCTCTGTCTCGCTTTCTTGATCAAACGAGCACAAGCGATGCAAGGCTCACCAATGCTATGCGCTACAGTTTGCTGCTAGGCGGCAAACGCATTCGACCAATGCTTTGTCTAGCCACCGCAAAAGCGTTAGGCACAGATTCTAACAAAGCACTGCATGCAGCCTGCTCATTGGAGTTCATCCATGCTTACTCGTTGGTTCATGACGATCTACCAGCCATGGACGATGACGCACTTCGCAGAGGACAGGCGACGTGCCATATCGCTTTTGATGAAGCAACAGCGATATTAACCGGTGATGCACTTCAAACCTCGGCCTTTCATTTACTCACACTGGATGACTTTCAACAATCAGACTCGGTCAAGTTAGCCCTAGTAGCCGAACTCGCTCAAGCAAGTGGTGGGCGTGGAATGGTTTTGGGGCAAGCCATCGATCTCTCTGCCGTAGGCAACTTGCTCAGTTTGGAAGACTTGGAGCACATGCATCAACATAAAACAGGAAAACTGATTGAATCAGCTGTGGTGATGGGTGCTCTTTGCGGATCTGCAAATACGACCTCTGTCGACGCACTGAAAAAGTACGCGAAAGCGCTAGGCCTCGCATTTCAAGTTCAGGACGACATTCTCGATGTTACCGGTGATACCCAAACCATCGGCAAGTCCGCTGGGGCGGACAAAGCACTAAACAAGCCCACCTACGTTTCACTACTTGGACTTGGCGGCGCCCAAGATAAGTTAGCGAGCCTATACGAAACATGCCTCTCTTGCCTAGAAGATCTCACTGACAGCGATACCTCAGAACTTAAAGCCATCGCCCAGTATGTAATAGAGCGCGAACACTGAATCTACTTCCAGACAAAGCAAGTATAATTAGCACTGAAGACATTATACTTTCTGGTATACTGCGCCACTGATTAAACCTGATAGCGACACCGATGTACGATCTTCATACTTTTAACGAAATTCCAACTGAGCGCCCCTTCACTCCGCTGCTCGATAAGATCGATTCGCCTCATCAGCTGCGCCTGTTATCTCAAGAACAATTGTTTCGACTGTGCTTTGAGCTTCGACACTTCTTACTTTTTAGCGTCGGCCAATCTGGCGGCCACTTTGGTGCAGGGTTAGGCGTTGTGGAGCTCACAGCCGCACTGCATTATGTTTTTAATACCCCGGATGACAGAATCGTTTGGGATGTCGGCCATCAGGCTTATCCCCATAAAATACTCACTGGGCGTCGCGATGACATGACGCGCATTCGCCAACAAAATGGTCCAGCAGCGTTTCCAACTCGCAGCGAGAGCGAATACGACACCTTTGGCGTTGGTCACTCCAGTACCTCCATCAGCGCAGCTCTCGGAATGGCCCTTGCCGCGAAGCACAAAGGTGAAAAGCGCCGATCTATTGCCGTCATCGGTGACGGGGCACTTACTGCGGGAATGGCCTTTGAGGCACTCAGTCATGCCGGCGACATCGCCCCCGACCTTTTGGTCATATTGAACGACAACGACATGTCGATATCGAACAATGTTGGTGGTCTTAAAAACCATTTAGCACAAATTCTATCGAGTAAAGCTTACAATCAGGTGCGCGATGGCAGTAAACGTGTACTCAGCAACACACCCGGCCTTATGGAGTTTGCACGCAAAACTGAAGAGCACGTTAAGGGCTTAATGGCGCCGGGAACCTTATTTGAAGAGCTGGGTTTTAACTACATTGGTCCAATTGATGGCCATGACATGCCAGTGCTGCTGCAAACACTTGAAAACATGAAGCACTTGAGTGGACCACAGTTTCTTCATGTCGTCACCAAGAAAGGCCGTGGCTTTGCTCCAGCAGAATCAGATCCCATTGGCTATCATGCAATAAATAAAATCGAGGCCAGTGCAAAGCCGGCACCCCAAAGTGTGCCGACACCGATCATCAAACCAAGCTATTCAAACATTTTTGGTCAATGGATCTGCGATGCAGCAGAACTAGATGAGCGAGTCGTCGGAATCACACCAGCGATGAAAGAAGGCTCAGATCTCATTGCATTTGCGCAACGCTTTCCTGATCGCTACTACGACGTTGCAATAGCAGAACAACACGCGGTGACCCTTGCAGCCGGCATGGCTTGTGAAGGAATGAAACCAGTGGTCGCAATCTACTCTACGTTTCTTCAACGCGGCTACGACCAATTGGTACATGACGTTGCTGTTCAAAATCTAGATGTAACTTTCGCGATCGACCGAGCAGGCTTGGTTGGTGCAGACGGACCAACTCATGCGGGAGCGTTTGATCTCTCGTTCATGCGCTGCATTCCTAATATGCTTATCATGGCGCCATCCGACGAAAACGAATGTCGGCAGATGCTTCACACTGCGCTTGCACACAAAGGTCCTAGCGCTGTGCGCTATCCACGAGGTAAAGGGCCGGGCGTCAAAATTGAGCAGGAGCTGAACATTCTAGAAATCGGCCAATCCCGTACTGTTCGTGACGGCTCAAAAGTGGCTATTTTATCGTTTGGTGCCCTGCTACCTGCAGCACAAGCCGCAGCTGAAAAATTTGATGCAACCGTGATCGACATGCGCTTCGTGAAACCTTTGGATACACAAGCAATTATTCAGGCTTGTGAAAGTCATGATCTGATCGTCACCTTAGAAGAAAACGCGATCGCAGGCGGTGCAGGTGCAGGCGTTGCCGAGTTTATGCACCAGAAAGGCATTGGACCCGATATTATGATACTTGGCTTGCCAGATACATTCATCGATCATGGACGACCTGAGGTCTTACTCGCCGAATGCGGGCTTGATGAAAAGGGTATATTGAGTAGCATTGAAGCTCGCCTCTCAGCTCAGAAAGGCTCGCTGATTTCACCGGTCATTCAGTCTATTTAGCCGCCGTTTCAAACGACTAAACGGGGCCTAGACGCCTAGACGCCTAGACGCCTAGATCATCATCCTGATGCGACTTAAGCCAGTGCCCTAGCTTGCTCGCCTTTGTCGTCAGGTAGCCATCATTGTGTGGGTTTCGCCCTACTTCTAGAGGCAAACGCTCTACGATTCTGACTCCTACCAACTCTAGCGCCTTCACCTTGCGAGGATTGTTGGTCATCAACCTTAGCGCATCGATACCCAGGTGCTGCAGCATTGGTCCACAGATAGAATAGTCTCTCATGTCCGCTGCAAATCCCAACTTCTCATTCGCTTCTACCGTATCCGCACCCTGGTCTTGAAGATGATAGGCGCGAATTTTATTGAGCAATCCGATTCCGCGACCTTCTTGGCGCAAATACATCAAAACGCCGCGCCCCTCATTCGCGATACTTTGTAAGGCCTGCTCTAATTGAAAACCACAATCACAACGTAAGCTGAAAAGACCATCCCCTGTAAGACATTCTGAATGCGTGCGCGCAAGAACAGGCTCGCCATTACCGACATCTCCCAAGCTAAGCAGCACGTGCTCTTGGCCGGTTTCAACTTCCTCGAAGCCATGCATATCGAACACCGCGAAAGGCGTAGGAAGCTGGCAACTTTCAACAAAACGAACGCTCACAAAGTATCCTCAAAAAAAAAGGCTGCGCATTGTATCACAATCTTAGACGTGACCTGCAGCAATACAATGGCGTTGACTCAGCCGCCAGTTGTATTCATGAACCGCACAATTTGGGGGGCACTTTCTAAATCAAAATGATGCTTTTCGGGCTTCAAATCCATCGCGGCGATAATGGCCTCTTTTAGCACACGTATGTCGCCCGGATGCTCTCTAACGACCTTTTTTAAATCCGCGGAGTGCTCATTCCCAAGACACAGCAGGAGCTGCCCTTCAGCGGTGACTCTGACACGATTACAATCAGCGCAAAAGTTCTCGCTATGAGGAGAAATAAAGCCAATTCGACTTTCATAAGGCCTGCCCCCCCCTTTATCCGAAATAGCGAAATAGCGCGATGGGCCATCCGTCTGCACCCCACCATTCAATGGCAACAAAGCATATCGCTCACCGATCAGTGCACGAAGCCCTGCACTACTCAAAAAAGTCTCCTTTCGCGAGTGCTCCGAGATTACACCTAATGGCATTTCCTCAATGAAACTAAGGTCTATGCCCTTACGTAAGGCATAATCAACAAGCGATAAAACCTCACTCTCATTACGCCCATTGAGTACCACCGCATTAAGTTTGATTCGCTCAAAACCTGCATCAATTGCAGCATCAATACCCGTAAGAACTTTTTGAAGATTACCTGTGCGCGTCAATTCTCGAAACTTGTCTTCATCTAAGCTATCGAGACTGACATTCAAACGCCGTACTCCGGCAGACTTCAGCTCTTGTGCGAGCGTTGAAAGCTGAGACCCATTCGTGGTCATAACAAGCTCATCAAGACCAGGTATCGCGGCAATGTCTGCACATAGCCTTGTTATTCCGCTGCGTACTAGAGGCTCTCCACCAGTAAGACGGATCTTCTGAACTCCAAGCTCAACAAAAGCCCGCGCGACTAGCTCCATCTCTTCCAGAGTAAGCACTTCGCTGCGCGGTACAAACGTCATTTCTTCATCCATGCAATAGACACAACGAAAATCACAACGATCTGTCACGGACATACGAACGTAGCTCACGCTCCGCCCAAAGCGATCCACGAGTCTGGTTTGTTGCCTACTAATCATGTCGGCCATAGGAGCTTCTGTTATCCAAACGAATCGAGCGAAGTTGAATCAACAACGCGCAAAGTCTTCTTTAATCTTTTAAGCTGTTGGCTCGTTAGCACTGCCAATTTGAGGGGCATAATAACTTCCGCTTTTTCCACCATGCTTCTCGAGCAGCCGCACACCATCAAGCACCATCGCCTTGTCAACCGCTTTACACATATCGTAAACCGTTAGACCGGCAACACTGACGGCGGTTAACGCCTCCATTTCAACGCCAGTTTGGGCATCCAGCTTACAGCGTGAAACAATTCGTAAGATGCCTTTGTCGCCTTTCTTTTCAGGTTCAAAATCAATAGTGACCGAACTAAGGTTAAGACCGTGACACAATGGAATAAGTTCCGAACACTTCTTTGCCGCCATAATGCCTGCGACACGACATACGGCAAGCACATCGCCCTTTTGGATTTGATCGCTCATAATGAGGTCAAGTGTACTTGCCTCCATTTGAACGAAGCCCTCAGCAATTGCAACACGCCCAGTCACGGCTTTATCAGAGACGTCAACCATATGCGCATTCCCTGAGGCGTTTACATGGGTAAGCTTACTAGTCATTCAACTTGTCCTCTAAAGAAGAGATCATCTTTTGCCAGGCACGAATAGCAGCAATACCTTGCGCTCCGCTATTCACAGCCGCACTCATATCGGCCTGATCTAGACCGCCAAGCGCGTAAACCGGCATACCACAGCGCGCGACCATTTTCTGGAATGCCTCAAAACCAATACCGCTCTGCTCAGGGTGCGAGGCCGTCATTTGAACCGGGGACAGCAATGCGTAGTGCATCCCTAATGACTCGGCCATCGCAAGCTCCTCTGCATTATGGCACGAAGCACCAATGAGATTTGGAAGAACAGCGACTGGATCAGCAGCCAACATGTTTAGCGAGCGAGTACTAAGATGCCACGCACAATCTTCTGGCAAATTTTTCAAAACGGATAAATCACGATTCCAGATTAACTGGCATTGCCGACCATTGTGAAACTCTTCAAGCAGTTTGTGGGCCCACTCGAGATAAGTGGCATCATCAAGCTGAGGCTGTCGAACCTGAACAAGCGAGAAACCAAAAGCCATTGCATTTCTGATATACGAAACAAAGGCCTCATACGATCCAAGCTCTGGGGTAATGAGGTATTTTCTGGGTAAGTTTACCGCTCGAATAATTGGAATGTTTGCAGCAGGAAACTCAAAGGTATGCAGCAGATCGGGAGACACCCACCGCAGAGGCTGACCTTCCCGGCCGTAGGGCTCGCCTTCATAGCGATCAACAAACCAGACATCGAGCAAAACATGCTTATCTGAATAGTCATGCCGAATCTCAATTAGAGGCTCAAGCGCTTCGGGCGTGACGACAATACCGAGCTCTTCTTCGAGTTCGCGCTTTAAAGCTTGTTGCACTGTCTCGCCGGCTTCGACCTTGCCTCCGGGAAACTCCCATAAACCGCCTTGATGCACATCACGAGCACGTTTTGTAATCAAAACTTGTGTTGATCCAGCACTATCTTTTCGAATAACAGCAACGACAACGTGGACGCGTTTCTGCAAAGACATACTTAGGATCGGTAGTCAGCGTTTATAGTGACATAGTCGTGAGACAAATCGGTCGTCCAAACGGTCTCTGAAACAGAGCCTCGGGCGAGCTCAAACCGAATCAAAATGTCTTCCTGATTGACCACCTCCTGACCCGCCTCTTCGGTGTAAGTGCTGGCCCGCCCACCCTTTGCAACCAAAAGGACATCGTTTAGAAAAATTCGTACAGCATCCAATTCAAGATGTTCGATTGGAGCGCGACCCAATGCAGCCAATATTCGCCCCCAATTTGGATCAGAAGCAAACAACGCAGTTTTCACCAAAGGCGAATGGGCTATCGTATAGGCTAAATCTAGCGCCTCTTTCTGGCTGGCGGCCTGATCAACCTGTATCGTGACAAACTTGGTTGCTCCCTCACCGTCACGCACAATGGCATGTGCAAGTGATTGATATACCTGTTTTAGTGCAGCCTTGAACCCGGCGAAATCGGTATCGGTCTCTGAAATTTCCGCTCGCTGCGCCTGCCCTGTCGCAATCAACATGCAAGCATCATTGGTAGATGTGTCTCCATCAACCGTAATTCGGTTAAAAGACTGATCAGCAAGTTCTTGAGATAGTTTATTTAGTAATTTCTGAGGAATATTTGCATCTGTCGCAACAAAGCACAGCATGGTAGCCATATTCGGCTTGATCATGCCCGCACCCTTACTGATACCATTGATCGTGATCTTTTGGCCTGCGTATTGGACTTCAACCGATGCGCCTTTTGGACGAGTGTCCGTCGTCATTATACCGCTTGCAGACTCCGCCCATCTCGACGCGGATAATGAAGCTTTTAGCTCTGGTATCGCCGCACATATTCGTTCACTGGCCAGAGGTTCACCAATAACGCCTGTTGAAAATGGTAAAACTCGCTCAGAGGACACACCAAATTGATCAGCAACAGCGGCACAGCAGTCATACGCATCATCGAACCCCTGCTGCCCTGTGCCCGCATTTGCATTGCCGGTATTAATTAACAAGTAAAACGGGGCTTGCGACTCGGATTGCTGGATCGCCTGCATATGCTCTTTGGCGATGTGGACCGGAGCAGCACAAAACGCATTTCGGGTATACACTCCTGACAGCCTAGCTCCGGCGTCAATTGAGAATAAAACTAGGTCTTTACGGTTTGCGTATCGGACCCCTGCTTCAACAACACCAATACGAACACCCTTTACTTCAGGCATATCGGGAAAGAAATCCGCACCAACCGCCATGTCTAACTCTCCGATCTAATACGTTCAGCCTAAGCCGTAACACGCCCGTGACATTGCTTATATTTCTTGCCGGAACCACAAGGGCAAGGTTCGTTTCGCCCGACTTTACGACCATCACGCGTCATCGGCTCCGACTTCGCTTCGGCACTCTCGGATGGGGCATCGTCGGTGCTTGAGTTGGCTTCGTCGTGCTGCGCTTGAGCCGCACCTAACTGGCGAGCAAGTTCCTCGCGACGCTGACGCTCAATCTCTTCAGCTTCTTCTTGCGACTGGATGCGGACGTGGCTCGTTACCTTAACAACCTCATGCTTGAGTTTACCTAACATGTCCTGAAACATTTCAAAGGCTTCGCGCTTGTATTCTTGCTTTGGATTTTTCTGTGCATAACTTCGTAAATGGATACCTTGTCTCAGGTGATCCATCGATGCGAGATGCTCTTTCCACAAAGTATCCAAAATATGCAAAAAGACTTGCTTCTCAAACGCTCGCATTGATTGTGCACCAGCAACGTCTTCTTTCTGCTGATACTCTGCGACAACAGCCGCCAGAATCTTTTCGCGCAAAGACTCTTCGTGCAGATTATCGTCTGCATCAAGCCATGCTTTTATTGGGAGTTCGACCGCAAAATCGGCCTTCAACGCCTGCTCAAGACCAGAGATATCCCACATGTCTTCAATACTTTGAGGAGGAATAAAATCACTAACGACTTCGTTTACTATCTCTTCGCGAACCGCCGCTACGATGTCACTAATATCGTCGCGCGCCATAATTTCATTGCGTTGCTCATATACGACAGTACGTTGGTCATTTGCTACATCATCGTATTCAAGCAAGGCCTTTCGGATATCAAAGTTACGCCCCTCGACCTTTCGCTGTGCCTTCTCTATCGCGTTACTCACCATCTTGTGCTCAATGGCTTCACCTTTATCCATTCCAAGCGCTTGCATGATGTTTCGTACCCGGTCAGAGGCAAATAAACGCATTAGGCTGTCTTCGAGTGACAAGAAGAAGCGCGTACTACCCGGGTCGCCTTGTCGACCAGACCGCCCTCGCAACTGGTTATCTATTCGACGAGATTCGTGGCGTTCCGTACCAAGGATATGAAGACCTCCAGCCTCTTTAACCGCTTGGTTACGCTCTTGCCATGCGGTTTTGATCTCCGCTACTTTTGCTTCGCTTGGATCTTTCAGCGCCTTGACTTCCGCCTCCCAATTACCGCCAAGCACGATATCTGTTCCACGCCCCGCCATGTTCGTCGCAATAGTGACTGTGCCAGGCATACCTGCCTGAGCAATGATTTGAGCTTCCTGCGCATGCTGCTTAGCATTTAGAACGCTATGCTTAATACCTGCTTTCTTGAGGAGTGCAGACAGATATTCAGAGGACTCGATACTTGCGGTACCAACCAGGACTGGGCGCTTCGCTGCGACGACCTCTTTTACCTCATCGATGATCGCTTGAAATTTCTCTTCCTGAGTAAGATAAACAAGATCATTATGATCAATACGCGCAACTGGCTTGTTGGTTGGAATAACGACAACATCCAGACCGTAGATTTGATTAAACTCATAGGCTTCGGTATCCGCCGTTCCGGTCATACCAGCCAGCTTTTGGTAAAGGCGGAAGAAATTCTGGAACGTAGTTGATGCAAGAGTCTGACTCTCAGCCTGGATAGCTAACCCTTCTTTCGCCTCAATTGCCTGATGCAAGCCCTCGCCCCAGCGACGACCCGCCATCGTTCGACCCGTGTGCTCATCTATGATAACAACCTGTTTATCCTGAATGATGTAATCTACATCTTTGTGATACAGGTGTTGCGCACGCAACGCAGACGCAGTGTGGTGAAGTAGAATCAAATTGGAAGGCGCGTAAAGGCTGTCGCCCTCTTCTAGCAAACCTTGATCAATAAATACTTGCTCGAGGTAACTCAATCCTGACTCTGTCACCTCAGCAGATTTCGCTTTCTCGTCCAGTATAAAATGACCGTCATCGACGGGCTTTCCGTCTTCACTCACTTCTGCCTGTGTCAACAAAGGAACAATTGCGCGAAGCGCTTTATATAATTTGGAGCTGTCTTGGGTCGGTCCGGAGATGACCAACGGCGTTCGCGCCTCATCGATCAAAATAGAGTCAACTTCGTCCACGATAGCGAAGTTCAACGCCCGCTGAGACTTCAGATCAGAGCTGAAAGCCATGTTGTCACGCAGATAATCAAAACCAAATTCGTTATTCGTACCATAGGTGATATCACATTGATAAGCCGCCTTCTTTTCCGCTGGCTCCTGACCTGAATGGACAACACCCACACTCAGGCCCAAGAAATTATAAAGTGGCTCCATCCATTTAGAGTCTCGCTTAGCGAGATAATCATTGACGGTTACAACATGCACGCCCTCACCGCTTAAGGCATTGAGGTAAACAGGCAACGTCGCTACCAACGTTTTACCTTCGCCCGTTCTCATCTCGGCAATTTTGCCATTGTGCAGAGCCATACCACCGATCAACTGCGTGTCAAAATGGCGCATAGACATGACGCGTTTTCCCGCTTCACGCGCGACAGCAAAAGCATCAGGTAACAGTTGATCTAGGCTCTCACCTTTCTGTAAGCGGTCTTTGAATTCTGCGGTTTTCGCTTTTAGCGCCTCATCGTCTAATGCTGCAAGCGCCTCTTCTTGAGCATTAATAAGAGCAACAACCTTGCCCATGCGTTTAAGCTCTCGCTTATTCTTGCTTCCGAAAAGCTTCGTTAGTGCGGATGAAAACATAAAGATCTACTGTGTTATTAATTCGTTTTTATGGATGAGATATTATTAGTGAGGTCTAAAGTTGGAAACTCAAGACGGCAGACTTCTCATTTACCGAATTGGACATTCTAAGTGATAAAAGTGTGCAGGCAAAGCCTCCGGGACAGGCATGCCAAGCTCGTCATGAAAAATTAAGAAAAGAGGAGGAGAAAGCGAGCGCTATCCGCGACTCGCACGATAAATAAACTTCTTAGGGTTTTCTGTTTTGCCATTTTTGAGCACTTCATAATGCACGTGCGGCCCGGTAGAACGACCTGTACTTCCCATTCTTGCAAGAACTTCACCTTTCTCAACGATATCACCGACCTTAACCAGAAGTTCTTTGCAGTGTGCGTATCGAGTCGTATACCCATCACCATGATTAACCTCGACAAGGTTGCCATAGCCATAGCGCGCGCCGGACCAAGTAACAACCCCTGCAGCAACCGAAATGATGTCACTCCCATCCTTGCCGGCAAAATCAACCCCTGCATGCCATGCTCGCTTCCCAGTGAAAGGGTCGCTGCGGTAGCCGTAGGGAGAGGACATCCATCCCCATTTTATCGGGCG
>NZ_LWFU01000125.1:0-463 GCF_001635135.1 Oleiphilus sp. HI0080 | reverse complement strand
CAGTCTATGGCCTTAGCAACCATTCGCGGATGATCTTCTTCCAAGGCGCTCAGATCAACGTCCTCGGTTTTTGGAAGCAAGTTACCCTTGCCATCATAAAAAATCCGTATCGATGGCTGGGCTGGGGCACTCCTGTGACACTCAGTGACAATCGCTTTTTCTCCAGATTTCAATTGAAGCGCAGAACTGATGGGGTAGACACCCATCAAGGTAATCAAACTTTGCACGACGCGAACATCGATCTTCCCGTCCTGCGCATCCTTGTAGAGCTCGCGTAACGCCGATTTTGGGATCATCCCAGAGCAATCGAGCAACTGATGGACAAGTTCGTCATAACGATCCGCAACCACCAGAATCGACCAGAGCAAGTTGTCTTGCATGACTTTTCCCGTCGGATAACCCGAGCCATCCAAGCATTCGTGATGCAGGCCGACAAGACTCTTTATTTGATCGGTCACCCCTT
>NZ_LWFU01000124.1:0-689 GCF_001635135.1 Oleiphilus sp. HI0080 | reverse complement strand
GATAGCCCTGCTTGTTTGGTCGCTGGTGCACACGATATGGATGCACAGATGAAGAAGATTATGGAGGCCGCAGGTCAGCCTGTTCCTGAGAGTAAGCCAAGCTTTGAAATCAACGGCGATCATCCTCTTGTTAAGCAACTGAATGACGAGCAGGATGATGAGCGTTTTAACGACCTAACGCTTGTATTGTTTGATCAGGCCGCACTTGCCATGGGCGATCAATTGAAAGAGCCTGGCGCATTTGTAAGTCGATTGAACAAATTGCTTTTAGATTTGTCTAAATAGCGATTTAGCGATCTTTGTCCCTTAGGGAGCCTTAAAAAACCTGCCGCTCGTTCGGCGCGTCAGGTTACCCCGGCTCCCTTTTTTTATGTATGCTTGATGTCGAAACGTATCATTCGGCGAGATAGGAAAAGTACATGATAGAGCACGTAAGTGCGGTGATCATCGTTAAGAATGCTGCAGACACGATTCGTGGGACGCTTGAGTCGTTAAGGGCGTTTCAGGAGGTTGTTCTGTACGACAATGGTTCAAGTGACGACACGCTCTCAATCGCCTCGGAATACCCCAATGTACTTATCTTTGAAGGGCAGTTTGTTGACTTGAACCATTGTCGTACAGAACAACCTCCTGAAACGCCCTTAACGACTCAAGCGTCCCACGAATCGTGTCTGCAGCATTCTTAACGA
>NZ_LWFU01000123.1:0-309 GCF_001635135.1 Oleiphilus sp. HI0080 | reverse complement strand
GCATGCTGGCACAATTTCCTATCAGCTTTGCACTGCGATTACAGCCCGAGTCCCTCGCGTTTGTATATAGTGCTTCCTTTGCGCGGAACTTATTGCGCGACCCAGATGAGCTCTTCCGTGGCAAAACCTTTTGTTTGTGCAAATTCTAAAAACTCTGCGCGCGTGTCTTTAGTGATCTCAGGCGTGCGTGATAGTAGCCATAGGTAGTCTGTATCGGGTCCGGTAATGAAGGCATGCTGATAGTTTTTCTGATCTAGTTCGGCAATGACATACGAGGCATAGAAGGGCCCAAAAAAACTGACCTTAAGG
>NZ_LWFU01000122.1:0-571 GCF_001635135.1 Oleiphilus sp. HI0080 | reverse complement strand
CGCTTGAGCGTCGAATGGTCGGCGTTGATGGTATGGGTTTAATCATCTCTAAGACCCTCGCTTTGTTGTGGGATCAATACGATTTCGTTCTGATCGATAACTCTCCTTCTTTAGGAGTGCTGATGATTAACGCTTTGGCCGCTAGTCAGCAGCTTGTTGTACCTGTTCAAACCGAGTTTCTAGCGATTAAGGGATTGGAAAGAATGATGCACACCTTAACGATGGTGATTCGATCCCAGAAAAGCAATTTGCAGCACATGATTTTGCCTACAATGTTTGACCGCCGAACTCAGGCGTCAACTCAGAGTCTGAGAACCATCAAACAAACATGGGGTGACAACGTGTGGAAGTTCGCTATCCCGGTAGATACGAAGTTTCGAGATGCAAGTATGCAAGGGCTTGTTCCTTCCGAGCTTGACGCTGCGACTCACGGCGTTAGAGCGTATAAAAAATTGCTTGAAACTCTGTTAGAAAAAACACCTAACGGGATATAGCGGGAGCGAGGGCATTTGCACATTTCTCTTAAGGAAAACAATTCCGTGGGAAATGATGAGATCATTGGTGACTATCT
>NZ_LWFU01000121.1:0-687 GCF_001635135.1 Oleiphilus sp. HI0080 | reverse complement strand
TTGCTTCTAAGATTGTTGCTGAAATGCGCGGTGTTTCCGATTCAAACGGTATCTCACCATTTTGGGAGTCACTAGGTAAAAAGTTCTTTCAAATGGACTTTTCTTATGCCGATTATCAAGTCGGGCTCGGCAACAAAGAAATGGTTGCAGAGCTAATGCCTAAATACCCAATTTATCTATTTTCCCTTAGTCCAGAGGCGCGTGCCGTCATTGCGCAACCTCACGAAAATACGCGCCCGGCGCTTGAGATGCTGAAAAAAGAGGGTTTTCACTTTAACGGTNATGTCGATATTTTCGATGGAGGACCGGTGATGGAGACCTTTGTTGAAGAAATTCGAGGCGTTCGAGAGAGTAAAGTTTTACCGTATAGAGTTGATGAACAGCATAAAGCGCCTGTTGGTGAACGCACTGACTATGTGGTTTCGAATCGAAAAATGGAGCGTTTCAGAGCCTTGCTTGTATCCAAAGAGCAGGTCGCCCACGACCATGTTAGTTTGAGTAAAGAGCAAGCTGATGCGTTATTGATAGATGACCAATCTGATATTCGCGTGATACCGCTTCGTTACGAATAGGAGAGCAGCATGTCCAACCTTGGGTTGTTGATTAATGGTAAATGGCAGGAAGGTTCCGGCCCTGTTCTTGAAAGTACGAACCCCTATACGCAAGAGCGTGTTTGGTCTGCCACAA
>NZ_LWFU01000120.1:0-428 GCF_001635135.1 Oleiphilus sp. HI0080 | reverse complement strand
TGTAATAATCCCTTTACGCGCGTAGTGCATTTGCGAGACATTTTGGCCTGCTTTTGCCTTGCGCGGCTGACGCTTGTATTCAAAGCGGAGGCCTTCTAGCGTCAGGTTTTGATCACGAACATTTGCATACTCAGAGCTAAAGCCTTCAAGTAACTCTGTATCATTACGCTCAAGAATCCACTTTTCTCTTAAGGGACTTAATCCAAGCCGTACATCAATTTCTTTATTCGGGTCGGTATAAGGGCCAGAGGTATCGTAAACACGAACAGGCGCATTTGGCTCTTCCGTACCGTCCTGCAACTTAGTTGGCGTCAACGCTATTTCACGCATCGCAACCTGAATATCGTCACGACTGCCTTTGACATAGATCTTTGTAGAAGCAGGAAAAGGCGTAGTCGAAAGCTCGTCTACTTTTGCGGTTTTACTGA
>NZ_LWFU01000119.1:0-349 GCF_001635135.1 Oleiphilus sp. HI0080 | reverse complement strand
ATCCGTGTTCGAAAATATCACCTATGGTCGCCCTGACGCCACGATTGAAGAAGTGATTGAAGCCGCTAAAAAAGCGGAAGCGCATACGTTTATTCAGGGGCTCAGTGATGCCAAGGGACGCACAGGCTATGAAGCTCACGTTGGCGAGCGTGGCGTTAAGCTCAGCGGTGGACAGAGGCAACGAATCGCAATTGCGAGAGTGTTACTGAAGGACGCTCCTATTCTCGTGCTAGACGAAGCAACCTCCGCACTCGACTCGGAAGTCGAGGCCGCCATTCAAGAGAGCCTGTATAACCTGATGGAAGGCAAGACAGTCATTGCTATTGCGCATCGTCTCTCGACCATCGCA
>NZ_LWFU01000118.1:0-6304 GCF_001635135.1 Oleiphilus sp. HI0080 | reverse complement strand
AGTGAAAAATAATTCAGCGATAGCATGTGGGCTTTTTTGAAATTCCACTCAAGATCAAAAACGGGCTGGGTGCTGCTGTCCTGAAGACGTAAATCGGCTTCAAAGCTTGCCTGTCCTTGCAGGTCGGTGTTGCCGCCGATCAGGGCAGAACCAATGCTGCTATCGATATCAGAAAAGAACGCGCCAACACTCAGTTTGACACCATCTCGCTCAACCGCCGCTACCGACAGACTGCAAAGGGCAAGCGCTATGGCGATGGTGGGTTTCAGTAGGCTGGCTTTAACATTCAGTTTCATTCGAAAGGCTCTTGTTGAATTGGGACGATTAGATGACGCAATAGTATGATTAAAAAGCCGTGGCTGCTAGAAAGTTACAGTTGAATTTTAATCCGAAGCTAACTAACCAAAGCTAACTAAGCAAAGCTAACTAACTAAATCTAACTAAGCAGAGCTAGCTAAACTAAGCCCTGCAAGAGTGCAGGGCTAAAACTGGCAGAATCAAATTTGGAGTGTCAGTCCATTTGAGCGCTTGGCGTTGATTTTGAGATCGCGATTTCTTCCTCATTCATCTCAATCTCGATTCCTTCAAACAATGGCGTACTCAAGTAGCGTTCGCCAGTGTCCGGAAGCATGACTAGCATATTGCTACCCTCAGGCGCGCTCTCAGCTGCTTTCAGGGCGGCTGCGAAGGTACCTCCGGCAGAAATGCCGACAAAGACACCTTCTTCTCGCGCTAGGCGCTGTGCGCATTGAATCGACTCAGGCCCATCTACCGTGATCAGCTGGTCAATGTACTTTGAATTGACCGCATCTTCGGTCAGTTTGGAAATGAAGTTTGGTGTCCAGCCTTGAAGAGGATGTGGGGAGAAAGCCTCGTGCGGCTTGGCCGGCGAACCATCAGCATTGCGTTCCTGCTGTACGCCACTCTCAAGCAAATTTGCGCCAGAAGGCTCGGTCGCGATGACTTTTGTCGATGGACTTTTTTCACGCAGGACTCGAGATACGCCCTTTAGCGTTCCGCCAGTTCCGTAACCTGTTACCCAATAATCTAAACCAATGTCAGAGAAGTCGCTGAGGATCTCTTCGGCAGTGGTTTTTGAGTGAAAGTCTGCGTTGGCCTCGTTCTCAAATTGACGCGCTAGAAACCAATCGTTTTGTTTAGCAAGTTCAACGGCCTTGTCGTACATTCCCTGGCCACCTAAGGGAGCCGGTGTAATGACAACCTTGGCGCCCAAATAACGCATTAACTTTCGTCGTTCTACTGAAAAGCTGGCGGCCATTGTCACCACAAGAGGGTAGCCTTTTTGCGCACATACCATCGCAAGGCCGATACCCGTGTTTCCACTGGTGGCCTCTATAACTGTTTGGCCTGGTTTTAATTTTCCGGATTTCTCGGCATCTTCAATAACGGCTAGAGCTAGGCGATCTTTTACAGAAGCCATTGGGTTGAATGCCTCCATTTTAACGAACATATTAACGTGCTTTGGGCCTAGCTTATTTATCTTGATGGATGGTGTATTGCCAATCGTGCCGAGGATGTTCTCAAAACGTGCCATAAAGCGCTCCGTGTAAGCCGTGAAGAATGTGTTTTCGTTTTCGCGTTTGAGGATAGGGCGCACAAAACTGAAAAACAACAGTTAAACTCGTCAAAATGCAATTGCGGCTTTTAAGTCGCTCTATTTGAATGACGATTGGCATGAAGCTATTCCCTGTTTCGTTGCAGTTGGTTAGGATGAAACCAAGACTTTTAGGCGGCTTAGTATCGACTTTGATAACAAAAACGAATTACACGGAGACACTGGAATGAAACGAAATACCCATGCTTTTCCATTGCTTGGCATTATTATTCTGATTTTTAGCTTATTCGCGGGCTGCGCTTCGACGAGCCAAAAGGTAGATAAGCCTCTAGAAGCTAAAGTGGATGAGAAAAAAGAGATCGTCGAAGGGGTGCCAGGTGGCGTTGCTACCCGTACCTCTAAAATTGAGGCGAAGGTTACTGATATCGACTATCAGAAGCGTTCTGTCACCCTAACTGATGCGGAAGGGAATAGCAGAACGATGACTTTGGGGCCTGAGGTTCGACAGTTTGATGCGCTTTCAAAGGGCGATGATGTGTCGATCGAGTATATCGAGGAACAGGTGGTTTACTTAAGTGATGAAGACAAGTACGTAGAGGATCGTGCCGCGCTCACCGGTGGTGTGTCTCCTGATGCCTCATCGCCTGGTTCTGCATCTGTTGAGGTGATCGAGCTGGTTGCGACCGTAACAGCGGTTGATTTGGAAAATCATAGCGCGACTTTGGTGTTTTCTAATGGTAAGACCGTTGAGCAGGAGGTTCGGCCCGATGTTGAGCTTTTAGAATCTTATGTTGGTCGTCAGGTGGTTATTCGACATACCACAGCGATTGCCATAGCGGTCGAAAAAATGTGATCGATACTCGATTGAAGATCTTAGGTCATTGGATGGCCGTTTTGTCTGGCGGTCGGGGTGATTTTGCTCAGAATGTGTTGTTTTTATTCTGGAAAAGCTACACTCCGCTTTGTATTTAAAAACTTCAATGAGATGCTAAATGACGCGAAAAGTATTCTGTCGAAAATATCAAGAGGAGTTGCCTGGAATCGCTGTTCCGCCGATGCCGGGCGCTGCTGGCCAAGATCTATATGAGAATGTGTCAGAGAAAGCCTGGAAAGAATGGCAGGCGCATCAAACGATGCTGATCAACGAAAAACACCTTAATATGATGGACCCATCTGCGCGTAAATTTTTGAAGGAACAAATGGAAAAGTTCTTGAGTAATGACGATTTTGAGCAGGCTGAAGGCTATGTTCCGCCTACAAAATAACCAGTTTCTAGTGAGTTCGCATTTAGTGAATAAAACTGCTTGACTCAATAAATCGAAACGGTTTTAATACGCCCCCGTTGAAGGCACAGCCTCAACGAAGCGCTAATCCAACCCCATCGTTCTAAGCGTATTGGAGTAGGTAAAGCCCAGTGAAGCAACACTGTATAAAACATGCCCGGTTAGCTCAGTCGGTAGAGCAGGGGATTGAAAATCCCCGTGTCCGTGGTTCGATTCCGCGACCGGGCACCATTATTTCGAAAGCCTCGCTTATAGCGAGGCTTTTTTGTTTCAGTCTTTCTAATCTAACCTATCGTCTGAGATACGCGCTAATTGGCGCAGGCAAGCCTTTCTGCTTGATCTCGTCTCGGCCTAACCATTCCAGGGTGTTTTCGGAAATAACATTCTTTGGTTTTGCGCAGCTAATTTGTACTGGGTATGCCATGAGCGTGTAATGACTGAAGATATGCTTAAAGGGCGTCTCTTCAGCAATCGACAAACAGCGTAGCCCTAGGCTTTGTTCAACTTGCTGTTCTATTTCATCAAAGCTAAATTCTCGGCTTAGCTCGGGGAGTGAGTAAAGCCCTCCCCAAATTCCTGTAGAGGGTCTTTTCTCAAACAAAATGGATGCTTCGTATTCCATTTTAAGTATCCATAGCTCTTTAACAGGCTTCGGTTTTTTCGGTTTTGATGAGGGGCGTTGTTTTACTGTCTCGTTCTTGAAGCTTAAGCAAGTGTCGACAAAAGGGCAGGATAAACATTCCGGTTTAGCCCGCGTGCAAAGCGTCGCACCGAAATCCATGATTGCTTGTGTGTAGTCATCGCAGCGTTTATTTGGGGTATATCGTTCTGCTAGTTTCCAAAGCTGATTTTCAATCTGTTTCTGTCCTGGCCAGCCTTCAATGTCATGCAGTCTGGTAAGCACCCGCTTTACGTTTCCATCTAAAATGGGGTGTGCGTTTTTAAAGGATATGGATAGTATTGCGCCCGCGGTTGAGCGTCCGATCCCGGGCAAGGCCATTACCTCCTCGAGACTTCTTGGGAATTCATTTTCCCATTGCTCGGAAATTATTTTGGCAGTTTTGTGTAGGTTGCGTGCCCGAGCGTAATATCCAAGCCCTGCCCAGTGCGCGAGCACATCGTCTTCGTTCGCTTCGGCCAACGCCTCGATGGTGGGGAAACGGCGCATAAACCTTTGATAGTAGCCAATGACCGCTGCCACCTGGGTTTGTTGCAGCATGATTTCTGAAACCCAAACACGATAGGGGGTTTTGTCTATCTGCCACGGTAAATCTTTTCTTCCGTTTGTGTCGAACCAGGAGAGAAGCTGTGAGGTAAAGCCAGAATTCGGGATCATAGGAGAGAGAATTGTGTGTTGGCCGAGAATCTAATATGAGTTGTTGTCATGAGACATGCTTTTTAAGTGCGAAGTGTTTATGATTTGTCTCAAGCGCGCTAACGCTAACGCGCCAATAACAATTAGACAAGAGGAATCTCCATGGCGTTCAAAGTGAATATTGATATCGATAAGTCTTTTACGGTTTCGGCTGATTTGGCGACGACGTTTGCCTTGCTTTCTGATGTGCCAAAATCGGCTGAGCATTTTCCAAAAGTGGATCAACTGATAGATCTTGGTGACGGCACTTATCGATGGGAAATGGACAAGGTCGGTCTGGGTGATCATGCGATACAAACGGTGTACGCAAGCACGTATGAAACGGATGAGAATGAGGGCACTGTTGAATGGACTCCGGTTAAAGGCGAGGGCAACGCGCTTGTTTCCGGTAAGTGGTCGTTGGAAGAGTCGGGTTCGGGCACTACTGCGCGGTTAGTGAGTTCTGCTGAGCTCGAATTGCCGATGCCTAAGCTATTGAAGATGGCCATAGCGCCAGTTGTTAAGCATGAGTTTACATCAATGGTAGATACCTATATCGAAAACATTCAGGAAGAATTAAACGGTTAGTTTGATGTGATTTTAAGCTGAGTAAATCTTGGCCGTCGTAATCGAATCAAAACCCTCAGCTCTGGCTGGGGGTTTTGTGTTTTTGACGGTAGGCTCAGGCGTTGAATCAGGCTATAATTCCGCGCCTAACGGGTGCAACGTCTGGGTTGGCCCTTAATAGAAACCAATTGGAGTGATGCATGAGCGCGAGAACGGCGCAAGTCGAGCGGAATACCCTAGAGACGCAAATCCAGGTTGCCGTAAATCTTGATGGTACTGGGGAGGCGAAATTTGATACTGGTTTGCCTTTTCTTGAGCACATGCTTGATCAGATTTGTCGCCACGGCTTGATTGATATTGAGGCACATGCGAAGGGTGATCTGCATATTGATGATCACCACACGGTTGAAGATTTGGGGATTACCCTGGGCCAGGCGTTTGCCAAAGCGGTAGGGGATAAGAAAGGTATTCGACGATATGGCCACGCATATGTGCCATTGGATGAAGCCTTGTCGCGCGTTGTTATCGACTTTTCGGGGCGTCCTGGTTTAGAGATGGATGTGCCCTTTGTGAAAGGCTCTGTCGGTAAGTTTGATACAGATCTGTTCTACGAGTTTTTTCAGGGCTTCGTGAACCACGCTTTAGTGACTTTACACATCGATAACCTGAAGGGTAAGAATGCCCATCACCAAATTGAAACCGTATTTAAAGCATTCGGTCGAGCTTTGCGCATGGCGCTTGAGCTTGATGATCGAATGGCCGGTATCATGCCTTCGACCAAGGGTTGCCTGTAGTTTAGCAACGCATTAGTAGTATTGGACGGTAGCGTATTACGCTGCCGTTTTTGTTCTAGGTAAGACGAACTATGAATTCTATCGCCATTATCGATTACGGTATGGGAAATCTTCACTCGGTAGCTAGTGCTCTTGAGCATGTTGCGCCAAGCGCTCGGGTCATAGTGACCGCTGATCCAAGTATCATTCAGGAGGCTGATCGCGTTGTGTTGCCGGGCGTTGGGGCAATGCGTGATTGCATGGCTGAAATGAATCGTTTGGGCGTTGATAAGATCGTCGCGAACGTGTCTAAAGATCGACCTTTTCTTGGAATTTGCGTTGGAATGCAGGCGCTGATGCAGCGCAGCCAAGAGAACGGTGGTGTCGCCTGTCTCGGGCTATTTGATGGTGATGTAGACTATTTTGGCAGTGATCTAAAAGAAGATGGCGTGCGTTTGAAGGTTCCACACATGGGCTGGAATCAAGTTCGTCAGCATGCACATCCACTGTGGAATGATATTGAGGATAATGAGCGATTCTACTTTGTGCACAGCTATTATGTGCCTACCTCAATTGATTCAAGTTTAATTGCTGGTCAAAGTCGCTATGGTGTTGATGTGGTTGCTGCACTTACGGATGGCAACGTATTTGCTACGCAGTTTCACCCTGAGAAAAGTCAGCACGCTGGTCTTCAGCTGCTCAAGAATTTTAGTAATTGGAATGGCCGAGTTTAAGTCGGCCAAAGTTGGAA
>NZ_LWFU01000117.1:0-287 GCF_001635135.1 Oleiphilus sp. HI0080 | reverse complement strand
TTCTGCGCGTATCGGGAGGAGGGTCTCAAAGTGACGCTGCTTTGCAGCTCACGGCAGATATTTTTGGTTTGCCCGTTGAACGGCCTCATACCTATGAAACCTCCGGCTTGGGTGCGGCGATGGACACAGCGGTTGCACTTGGGTGGTATCCAGACTGTGAAGCGGCGATTAAGAGTATGACGCGTGTTGGTAAAAGGTTTGAGCCAGATCAGCAGGTACACAAAGTGTACGACCGATTATACAAAGAGGTGTATTTGAAGATGTACAAACAGTTGCAGCCTTTGTAC
>NZ_LWFU01000116.1:0-238 GCF_001635135.1 Oleiphilus sp. HI0080 | reverse complement strand
AAGCACCTAAAGCAGTAAGTTGACGGCCAACGCGATCATGACGATACCGATAATGAAGTCGAGCATGCGCCATGCACTTGGTTTTTCAAATATAGGACGCAGTATGCGGGCACCGTAGCCGAGTGAAAAGAAAAATGCGAAGGATGCACACACCGCGCCGATACCAAAAAGATGTTGCTGCTCTCCATATTGAACAGAAATCGCGCCAAGGAGAAAAACAGTATCCAGATAAACGTGT
>NZ_LWFU01000115.1:0-479 GCF_001635135.1 Oleiphilus sp. HI0080 | reverse complement strand
CGCAAAGACGATAACTTCATAAGCACCTAAAGCAGTAAGTTGACGGCCAACGCGATCATGACGATACCGATAATGAAGTCGAGCATGCGCCATGCACTTGGTTTTTCAAATATAGGACGCAGTATGCGGGCACCGTAGCCGAGTGAAAAGAAAAATGCGAAGGATGCACACACCGCGCCGATACCAAAAAGATGTTGCTGCTCTCCATATTGAACAGAAATCGCGCCAAGGAGAAAAACAGTATCCAGATAAACGTGTGGGTTTAGCCAGGTAAACGCAAGACAGGTTAGGGCGATCTTATACGCGTGTGATGTAGACGCTCCTTCTGCAACCAGAGCGTGCTCTGCTTGCCAAGCCGAATAGAAACTCTTAAGGCCATATAAGATTAAAAAAGCCGCTCCGCCGAAGCGCGCGACAAGCTCAATCTCAGGATATGCCTGAACAATGGCGCCAAACCCCAGCACGCCGGCAGTGATCAA
>NZ_LWFU01000114.1:0-425 GCF_001635135.1 Oleiphilus sp. HI0080 | reverse complement strand
CACTCTCTTAATGTCTTCCATCGCTGTTAGATCAAACTGAGTAGGCCCTGAGAGTCTAATATCAGTATCTTGGGCGATGCTTTCAGTGCTGCGTCTTGTTTGCTAAAGCGTTCTTATTTTTGTGCTTCCTACAACAAGCTGTCGGAACTTCATGCGGCTTAGGAGCGCTAAATTTTAGGTCCTTTCTTGTTAAAACGCCAATCGTCGAATTTTGATGGAATCGAACAGAATGCCACCCTGGCTAGATACAGATCATTTATGTGCGTATGAATTTTGTACAGAAACTCGAAAAATATGTGATATCGACTACTTTGATCCTCAGATAACCATGTAGTTGATGTTTGATATGAATGAAGTTCAAGCAGAACGCCTACTAGACGTTCAGCAAACCCTGATTTCTCAGATCGCTTTAGGCACTTCTCAAA
>NZ_LWFU01000113.1:0-703 GCF_001635135.1 Oleiphilus sp. HI0080 | reverse complement strand
GAAGCACAAAACAGAAGGTGCCCAGTGTTTATTTCCGGTATCTGAAGGAACGCCAAGAAACGGACTCTGAAGGCAAGACGCGATGGGTGACGGAAGCCGACATTACAAGAGCCATGAGCTTTGACCTCCAAGACCATTCTTCGTCCGCTAGTGTCTTGATAGCGGGTAACGGCGGCGGCATTCGCTGGTCCATGCCCGCATCTTATTCTGAGCGTCAAGGTGACTATCGATACACTGAATGGCGCATTGAGCCTGGTCAGAGTGTCTTGATATACGGTTGGGCGGAAGTGACCTTAAACTCTGACTCTGAACCTTCAATTCACTTCCGGTTTGATAGGGAAGGCCGCTATTTACCGATCATCTCTAAGTTCTCTGCCGCGGAAGAGCGAGGTTCTCTAGGTACAGATGCAATTCTGCATATTTGGGGTGGTGTGTCGCTTTACGCCTTGGCGATCTGCGCGTCAATGTACCTCTTTCAGATACATCGTTTATTGGCTTACCTGAGCCTCATGACATGTGTAACAAGCGCGGCTTTGCTGGGTTATGGCTATACGAGCATGAGCACCAACGTCCAAGCCGGTGCCGCTTATGTCAGTGAAAAACAACGACAGGCTGAAAGCGAAATTCAGGCCATTCTAGGGGCAGGCGAAGTGTTTTGGCCGGGGTGGGAGAATCTGGGGCAGCTGGTTTCTCATAGGTATCG
>NZ_LWFU01000112.1:0-311 GCF_001635135.1 Oleiphilus sp. HI0080 | reverse complement strand
CCTGCGGTGGATGTTTGCTGCAACAATATAGTATCGGCGTACTTTGAGCTCTCGATATTCTTAGCGTTTACAGTGCCGATATAATGCGCGCCATTGTAAAGCAGGATATTTAACTCATCATCTTCGCCAACAAGATGCAGCAGTTTCATGATTCTTCGATAGTTACTCTCAAAAAGAGCACCAAGTTGGACAATATCGGGCACGTATTTTTTACGGCGCATGTTTTGACTGGATTTATTGGTCAAAATCGCCACTCCAAACATCATCAACTCGCGTTTTATTGAGCAGCAACCACTGAATAGCAATAATAG
>NZ_LWFU01000111.1:0-677 GCF_001635135.1 Oleiphilus sp. HI0080 | reverse complement strand
AACCTTTCTGAATACGCTCGTTAGGACCAGAAATATCTATTTTTGCTCGAAGATTATCAGCAAAGCCGCCGTCGATGCCGCCAAAACTCATATCACGAATGAACAAGCTGCCCGCATCAACGTATTCAAATTCGCCGATGGTATGCTTCGTCTCGATATCGATAGTGAGCCCAGCCTGCCCCCTGATATTGTTTAACGCCACTTCATCAAGAGGTTGGAGTTCCGCCACGACGATACCTGACGCGCTTGCAATCGCAACGCACAGCGCCGTCTTTTTGGCTTGAGCTTTCATCGAGATCATGTTGGACAACTTTATCAACGGTTCATTTATTTTTATGTTCTAAGCGTCAACTTGAGGAAGAGCAGAGGCTGCACGCTGTTACAAACTTTAACATAAACCGCGATTACTTAGCCATATAGAGTGAAGTGAGTGAGATCAAGTGTGTGACAAAGATCTCACTCGAGGGTGTGGAGGCTAGGCTGGTCTAAGCATTCCTCTATCTTGGATAAAGGCAATAATCGTATCAACGCCCTGCTTCGTGTTCATATTGGTAAAAATGAAGGGTTTATCGCCTCGCTGCGCTGTAGCATCACGCTCCATCACTTCAAGAGAAGCGTTTACCTGCTGAGCAAGATCAATCTTATTAATAATCAATAAGTCAGATTTGGTAATACCA
>NZ_LWFU01000110.1:0-201 GCF_001635135.1 Oleiphilus sp. HI0080 | reverse complement strand
CTTAAGTGCTTTAGCTAAACGAAGCCAACGATTTGGTGTATGCGAAATCTGAAAATAGGGCTTTTGCATCGCACCAAAACCTCTAAAAAATCGTTCGATGGGCTCAATCATTGACCCCTCAAAATCAAAGCGTTTCGTAACCGTCGATGCAAACTTAATTGCTTCCCACATACAAAGACTAGTTGCACCGCTATTGCGCAA
>NZ_LWFU01000109.1:0-11121 GCF_001635135.1 Oleiphilus sp. HI0080 | reverse complement strand
ATTATGCAAGCGAACAGACCCGCCATGCTTGACTTGGATATTGTCTACCGCAGAGGACCGTGACGCAGCACCACCAATGTGGAAAGTACGCATTGTCAGCTGCGTACCTGGCTCGCCGATCGATTGAGCTGCAATAACACCTACCGCTTCGCCACGATTAACAACATGGCCCCGCGCGAGGTCACGTCCGTAACATTGCGAGCACACACCATGACGCGTATCACAAGTAATCGCTGAGCGAACCCAAACTTCATCAACACCCGCTTGCTCTAATTCCTCTACACGCTTTTCATCAAGGAACGTACCGCGAGGAAGAACGGCGTTTTCTGTGTCACCAGGAGCAAATGCATCCTTTGCCGTTACACGACCAAGCACACGATCACCAAGAGGAACAACAACGTCGCCACCCTCGATCATTGGCGTCATCAATAGGCCTTCTTCAGTACCGCAATCCTCTTCGGTAACAACAAGGTCTTGAGCTACGTCAACCAAGCGTCGAGTCAAGTAACCCGAGTTAGCTGTTTTCAATGCCGTGTCCGCCAAACCCTTTCGAGCACCGTGAGTAGAAATAAAGTACTGGAGTACGTTCAAGCCCTCACGGAAGTTTGCAGTAATAGGTGTCTCGATGATGGAACCATCCGGCTTCGCCATCAATCCTCGCATCCCCGCCAACTGACGAATCTGCGCTGCGGAACCCCGAGCGCCGGAATCCGCCATCATAAATACTGAGTTGAAAGAATCCTGCTGAACCGTATTGCCTTCTTTATCAACAACATCTTCTTTACCCAAGGTATCCATCATCGCCTTCGCCACTTTATCGTTTGCGCGAGACCAAATATCGATAACCTTGTTGTATTTTTCGCCCTGAGTAACAAGACCCTGAGCAAACTGACCTTCAATTTCTTTTACTTCGTCAGTCGCTGCGTTAATGATCCCTTCTTTCTCATCCGGGATAACAAAATCATTAACACCAATCGACGAGCCTGAATGCGTTGCTTGTGAAAAGCCGAGATACATCAACTGATCAGCAAAGATTACTGTATCTTTCAAACCACAGGTCCGATACGCCGAGTTGATAAGACGAGAGATCGCCTTTTTCACCATTGGCTTATTAACAAGCTCAAACGGTAAACCTTTCGGTAGGATATTGAACAACAACGCTCGACCAACAGTTGTATCAACCAACTTCGTCTCTGCGACAAGCTCACCACCTTCGGTATAGGTATGCTCTGTAATACGAACCTTGATTTTCGCCTGCAGGTGCACCTGCTTAGCACCATGCGCTCGCTGAACCTCTTTAATGTCAGCGAACACCATGCCTTCGCCTTTTGCCGCTATGCGGTCACGCGTCATGTAGTAAAGGCCAAGTACTACGTCCTGAGAAGGAACAATGATCGGCTCTCCGTTAGCGGGAGATAAGATGTTGTTGGTAGACATCATCAAAGCGCGAGCTTCTAGCTGTGCTTCCAATGTCAAAGGAACGTGGACAGCCATTTGGTCCCCATCGAAGTCGGCGTTATAAGCCGCACAAACCAATGGATGCAACTGTATCGCCTTACCCTCGATCAATACGGGTTCAAATGCCTGAATACCGAGACGGTGAAGTGTCGGGGCACGGTTGAGCATGACAGGGTGCTCTCGAATAACTTCAGCAAGAATATCCCAGACCTCTGCAGTCTCGCGTTCAACCATCTTCTTCGCAGCTTTAATGGTAGTCGCAAGCCCTCGACTCTCGAGCTTAGAGAAGATAAAGGGCTTGAAAAGCTCTAACGCCATTTTCTTCGGAAGACCGCACTGATGCAGGCGCAAACTTGGGCCAACAACGATTACCGAACGGCCAGAATAGTCAACACGCTTCCCAAGCAAGTTCTGACGGAATCGACCCTGCTTACCTTTGATCATATCTGCTAGTGACTTCAAAGGACGCTTATTGGAGCCCGTGATTGCGCGACCACGACGACCATTATCGAGCAAAGCATCGACAGATTCTTGAAGCATACGCTTTTCATTACGAACAATAATATCCGGAGCACTTAGCTCAAGCAGCCGCTTCAAACGGTTATTACGATTGATTACTCGGCGGTACAAATCGTTTAGATCCGAAGTCGCAAATCGTCCACCATCAAGTGGAACAAGTGGTCGCAAATCCGGCGGCAACACTGGCAGAACATCCAGCACCATCCATTCTGGTTTATTCCCAGAACTGTGGAATGACTCAAGCAACTTCAAGCGCTTAGAAAGCTTTTTAATCTTGGTTTCTGAATTAGTTGCAGGAATTTCTTCACGCAAGCGCTCAATTTCACCCTCAAGACTAATGTCCTTCAATAAGGATTGAACGGCTTCAGCACCCATCTTGGCATCGAACTCATCACCAAACTCTTCAAGCGCTTCGTAATACTGTTCATCCGTTAGAAGCTGACCGCGCTCCAGTGTCGTCATACCTGGATCGATTACGATGAACGATTCAAAGTAAAGAACACGCTCAATATCACGCAGCGTCATGTCCAAAAGCATACCAATACGCGACGGAAGCGACTTTAGAAACCAGATATGCGCGACAGGGCTCGCCAGCTCAATATGCCCCATACGATCACGGCGCACATTGGCAAGCGCAACTTCTACGCCACATTTCTCACAAATTACGCCTCGATGCTTGAGACGCTTGTACTTACCACAAAGACATTCATAGTCTTTGATTGGTCCAAAAATCTTCGCACAGAACAAGCCATCACGCTCTGGCTTGAAGGTACGATAGTTAATCGTTTCTGGCTTTTTCACTTCGCCAAACGACCACGAACGAATCATTTCTGGTGATGACAAACCAATTCGAATCGAATCGAATTCTTGAGTATCGTTCTGGTTTTTCAACAGGTTTAATAAATCTTTCATCGCTTTCGCTCCGGTAGGAGTTATAAGTTGGCGGGCCATCACCAATAATGGTTTTGAAAGCCCGCTGTCGCTATTTCAATTGGGTTATCGACTGACTACTCAGATTCCAACTCGATATCTATACCCAATGAGCGAATTTCTTTGACCAATACGTTAAAGGATTCAGGCATACCTGGCTCCATACGATGATCGCCATCAACAATGTTTTTATACATTTTGGTACGGCCATTAACATCATCCGACTTGACCGTTAGCATTTCCTGCAAGGTGTAAGCGGCACCGTATGCTTCAAGCGCCCATACTTCCATCTCACCGAATCGCTGACCACCGAACTGTGCTTTACCGCCAAGTGGCTGCTGCGTAACAAGGCTGTACGAACCGGTAGAACGAGCGTGCATCTTATCGTCGACCAAGTGATTCAACTTCAACATGTACATATAACCGACAGTAACAGGACGATCGAACTCTTCACCAGAGCGTCCGTCAAACAACGTTGTCTGCCCACTGTCATCAAGATCAGCAAGACGTAACAGCTCTTTGATCTCACTTTCTTTTGCTCCATCAAACGCAGGCGTAGCCATTGGCACACCGGCCCGAAGGTTGTTTGCCAACTCAATGATTTCAGAATCGCTAAAGCTGTCTAATTCTTCCTGCTTACTTGCTACACCGTTATAGATCTCACCAAGGAAACCGCGAAGCTCAGCGACTTCCTTCTGCTGCTTAATCATAGTGTTGATTTTATGACCAAGACCTTTTGCAGCCGCCCCTAGGTGTGTCTCAAGAACCTGACCAACGTTCATACGAGATGGGACACCAAGAGGATTGAGAACGATATCTACCGGATTGCCATGCTCATCATAAGGCATGTCCTCAACCGGCATAATTACGGAGATGACACCCTTGTTACCGTGCCGTCCAGCCATTTTATCACCAGGCTGAATTCGACGCTTAATCGCAACATAAACCTTAACGATCTTCAACACGCCAGGCGCCAAGTCGTCGCCAGTTTGAAGCTTGCGCTTCTTCACTTCAAATCGTTCTTCGTGCTCTTTCTTACGTTCTTCCAAAGAAGCTTGAGCCTTCTCTAGCAACTCGTTGAGGGAATCGTCCGCCAAACGGATCTTAAACCACTCTGTCGCTTCAAGGGCTTGAAGGTAGTCAACTGACAGGGTGTCGCCTTTCTTAAGTCCTGGAGCAGAAATGATCGCCTGACCATCGATTGCTGCCGTCAAACGCTCGTACGTAGCGCCTTGAAGAATGCGGTACTCATCCTTCAAATCCTTACGGAACTTATCTAACTGAGCATTTTCAATATCTAGCGCGCGCTGATCTTTCTCAACACCATCACGTGTAAATACCTGGACATCGATGACCGTCCCTCGAGTTCCTGTGGAAACACGCAAAGACGTGTCTTTCACATCAGAGGCTTTCTCACCGAAGATGGCACGTAATAGCTTTTCTTCAGGAGTTAGCTGGGTTTCACCCTTCGGAGTCACCTTACCAACCAGAATATCGCCGGCGCCCACTTCCGCACCGATGTAAACAATACCAGACTCGTCTAATTTGGAGAGCGCACTTTCACCGACATTTGGAATATCAGCCGTAATTTCTTCGCTGCCCAACTTCGTATCACGAGCAACGCAGGTTAGCTCTTGAATATGAATCGTCGTAAAACGATCCTCTTGGACAACGCGCTCAGAAACGAGAATCGAATCCTCAAAGTTGTAGCCATTCCAAGGCATGAATGCGATACGCATATTTTGACCAAGCGCAAGCTCACCCATATCCACAGAAGGGCCATCCGCCATCACGTCGCCGCGTGAAACGCTTTCCCCCTGACGAACCAAAGGTTTTTGGTTGATACACGTGTTTTGGTTCGAACGCACGTATTTGGTAAGATTATAAATATCAACACCAGCATCGCCCGCTTCGACTTCATCGTTATTCACCCGAACAACGATACGACCTGCATCCACGCTCTCGATTACCCCGCCACGCTCTGCAACAACACACACACCAGAATCTTGAGCAACAATGCGCTCAATACCTGTTCCAACGACAGGTTTTTCGGCACGTAGCGTTGGTACCGCTTGACGCTGCATGTTTGATCCCATCAAGGCCCGGTTTGCATCATCGTGCTCTAGGAACGGAATTAAAGAGGCCGCAACCGATACAACCTGACGCGGCGATACATCCATATAGTTAACTTTTTCCGGAGGCATGACCGTCGTTTCATTCTTATGGCGAACAGTTACCAACTCTTCCGTTAAAGCATTATTCTCATCGACAACCGCACTCGCCTGAGCAATTACGAAGCCACTTTCTTCTATCGCAGAAAGGTAATCGATTTGATCTGTAACAACGTTATCTACAACTTTCCTATAAGGACTCTCTAAAAATCCGTAAGAATTGGTGCGCGCATAGGTTGCCAATGAGTTGATCAAGCCAATGTTAGGTCCTTCTGGCGTTTCGATTGGACAAACCCGACCGTAGTGCGTTGGGTGAACATCACGAACCTCGAAACCTGCTCGCTCACGCGTAAGACCGCCTGGGCCTAGCGCAGAAACGCGGCGCTTATGCGTCACTTCAGAAAGCGGATTGTTCTGATCCATAAACTGAGACAACTGACTCGAACCAAAGAACTCCTTAACTGCCGCGGCAACGGGCTTGGCATTAATGAGATCTTGAGGCATCAGTCCGTCAGATTCCGCCATGCTTAGACGCTCTCGAACCGCTCGCTCGACACGTACTAGACCAACACGGAACTGGTTTTCAGCCATTTCACCAACAGAGCGAATACGGCGGTTACCTAAATGGTCGATATCATCGACTTCACCTTTACCGTTTCGGATATCGATTAACGTTCGCAGAACATCCACAATATCGCTGTTATCTAGAACGCCTTCGCCGGTTTCTTCCGCGCGACCTAACCGGCGGTTGAACTTCATTCGACCAACAGCAGATAAATCGTAACGTTCTGATGAGAAGAATAAGTTGGTAAATAAATTCTCAGCCGACTCTTTTGTTGGCGGCTCGCCGGGGCGCATCATTCGATAAATCTCAACTAACGCCTCAAGCTGATTGCTCGTAGGATCGATACGTAACGTATCTGATATAAACGAACCACAATCCAACTCGTTGGTGTATAACGTTTCCACTTCACTGATACCGCCCGCTAAAAGAGCCTCAACAACCTCTTCTGTGATCTCGGTATTACAGCTAGCGAGCAGCTCGCCAGTTTCTTCGTTAATAATGTCCTTTGCCAGCACCTTACCGTGAAGATACTCTTTTGGCACTTGAAGGGTTCCGCCAAGCTTTTCAAGCTTTTTGATATGGCGCGCCGTAACACGGCGGCCTTCTTCAACAATTACTTCGCCATCCGCACCCTTAATATCAAACGTGGCCATGTCACCACGAAGACGCTCGGGCACAAGTTCAAGCTCAAAGCCGTCGTCATTTACAACAAACCGACTCGTATCGAAAAACATATCTAAGATTTGCTGGTCTGCTAGATTTAGAGCTCGCAATAAAATAGTTGCAGGCAATTTGCGACGACGATCTATTCGAACAAACACGTTGTCATTCGGATCAAACTCGAAATCCAACCAAGAACCACGGTATGGAATAACGCGAGCGGAGTGAAGCAACTTACCAGAAGAATGCGTTTTGCCCTTATCGTGATCAAAGAATACACCCGGAGAACGGTGCAGCTGAGAAACGATCACTCGCTCAGTACCATTTACGACGAAGGTACCGTTATCTGTCATCAGAGGCATCTCGCCCATATAGACTTCTTGCTCTTTTATATCTTTAATCGCGCGATTTGAAGACTCTTTGTCATAAATGATTAGGCGAACTTTGACGCGAAGAGGCGCAGCATAGGTCACCCCACGCAAGATACACTCTTTTACATCAAAAGCAGGCTCGCCGAGACGGTAACTAACGTACTCGAGGGCAGCGTTACCAGAAAAACTAACAATCGGAAAAACAGACTTAAACGCTGCGTGCAATCCTAAATCATCTCGCTCTGCAGCATCACCACCTTCCTGAAGAAAGCTTTTATAAGAGTCTATTTGAATAGACAGAAGATATGGCACATCCATGACGGTCGGCAATGTGCCGAATTCTTTACGAATACGCTTTTTCTCTGTATACGAGTAGGTCATCTGTATTCCCCAGTTATGACAAAAGGTCTGAAATCTTTCTAGCAACGTGACTTCGTCTGGTCAGCATTTGCTAGGGCAGGGCCAAGCCCTGAAACGCTCCTACATTAGAGGAGTAATGCAATCTTTAACAACGGAAAAAGGCCGGGGGCATAGGATACCACCGGCCAATTCCTTTTTAAGGACTATTGGGCTATGTTGCTCAAGTCGCTATTCAACGAATAGTTACTTAACTTCAACAGAAGCGCCAGCTTCCTCAAGCTCTTTCTTAGCAGCTTCAGCGTCGTCTTTGCTAACGCCTTCTTTAACAGTTGATGGAGCACCGTCAACCATTGCTTTCGCTTCTTTAAGGCCTAGACCTGTAAGGCTACGAACCGCTTTGATAACGTTTACTTTCTTATCGCCAGCACCCGCTAGGATAACATCAAACTCAGTTTGCTCTGCTGCTGCTGCGCCAGCGTCACCGCCTGCCGCAGGTGCTGCTGCTACAGCTGCTGCTGCAGAAACACCAAATTTCTCTTCCATTGCTTCAACAAGCTCAACAACGTCCATTACGCTCATTTCAGCGATTGCATTTAAAATATCGTCTTTAGATAGAGCCATGACTCTCATCTCCTAAATAAAAATAATAACCAAAAAAATTAGGCTGCGTCTTTCTTCTGATCGCGAACTGCAGCAACCACTCGTGTGACTTTCGAAGGAACTTCGTTGAAAGTACGAGCAAGTTTTGTAACAGGTGCTTGAAGCACACCAGCCAACATGGCCAATGCTTGATCGCGCGTAGGCAATTTCGCCAAACGATCGATCTGATCTGCACCTAGCAATTCACCACCAACAGCTAGCGCTTTAATCTCGAATGCATCTTTCTCTTTAGCGAAGTCTTTTAACAAGCGCGCTGCCGCACCTGGATCTTCGAGAGAGAATGCAACAATTGTTGGTCCAACAAATGCTGCTTGCATACATTCAAATTCAGTACCCTCTACCGCCTTGCGCGCAAGAGTGTTACGAACGATACGTAAGTAAACACCTTCTTCGCGAGCCTTAGCACGTAGACCGGTCATGTCGTTAGAATCAACGCCATGGTAGTCCGCGAGTACTGCAGACAAAGCACCGCCAGCAACCTCGTTGACTTCGGCGACAATCGCCTTTTTGTCTTCGAGTCCAATTGCCATTGGTCTTCTCCTCAACAAGGCCAACAATATGTTGGCCAGCCATTCACACCCAAAATGGGCGACCTCTACGGCGTGAGGTAACTCTATTCAAGAGAGTCACACCGTCTGCGCAGGAAATTAAGCTGCCTCTCTTTGACTGCATGAGAGAAAGCACCTGCGGTCTTTGACTGTCCGGGCTTGCGCCCCGACTCCAAAGTACCTTTTTAGCGCTAGCGCGCCACTTCAATTACTAGATAGAAACTGAAGCCTGATCAATTACCAAGCCAGGGCCCATCGTTGAAGAAAGCGTTACTTTCTTCAGATAAACACCTTTCGCCGCTGCCGGCTTTGCCTTTTTAAGGTCAGCCAAAAGCGCTTCAACATTTTGCTTGATTGCGTCAGCAGAAAACTCAACATTGCCTACGATCGCATGGATGATGCCGTTTTTGTCTGTTCGATACCGAACCTGACCTGCTTTAGCATTTTTTACTGCAGTTTCAACGTCCGGCGTTACCGTACCAACTTTAGGGTTAGGCATTAGGCCGCGAGGACCTAGAATCTGTCCGAGCTGACCAACAACACGCATTGCGTCTGGAGATGCAACAACAACGTCGAAATCCATATTTCCTTTTTTCACTTCATCAGCAAGATCGTCCATACCGACGACATCCGCTCCTGCCGCCTTAGCTTTCTCAGCATTTTCACCCTGAGTAAACACTGCAACACGAACAGACTTACCCGTACCGTTCGGCAGAACAGTTGATCCACGCACAGCCTGATCCGATTTACGAGCATCAACACCTAGGTTTACAGAGATATCAATAGACTCTTTGAACTTCACTTGAGAAGAAAGATCTGAAAGAACAGAAACCGCCTCTTCGATTGAGTACGCCTTACCTGCCTCAACCTTCTCAGCAATCATTTTTTGGCGTTTTGATAACTTAGCCATTACTTAACGCCCTCCGTATTTAGACCCATGCTTCGTGCTGTGCCCGCAATAATTCGCACCGCTGCATCCATATCTGCCGCCGTCAAATCCGGATCTTTAGTCTTGGCAATTTCTTCAAGCTGCTCTCGAGTGACCGTGCCAACCTTTTCAGTATTTGGACGACCACTACCGCTTTTAATTCCAGCTGCCTTCTTCAATAAGATGGACGCTGGAGGGGTCTTCATAATGAAGGTAAAGCTCTTATCGTTGTAAACCGTAATAACAACAGGAACAGGCAATCCTGCTTCCATGCTACCGGTTTGAGCGTTAAACGCTTTACAGAATTCCATGATATTCACACCATGCTGACCCAGCGCTGGACCAACAGGTGGACTTGGATTTGCTTGACCAGCTGCAACTTGCAGCTTGATGTAAGCATCAATCTTTTTAGCCATTACAATCTCCTTTGGGTGCAAGCGCTCTCTACGAGCTCCCCGAACAGACACAAAAAGCCCATCCTACAAAAGCAGAATGAGCACACTTAAAACTGCAAAGTTTAGTCTTTTTCTACCTGACTAAACTCTAAATCTACCGGCGTCGATCTTCCAAAAATAAGTACCGCAACCTTCACACGACTCTTTTCGTAGTCAACTTCTTCAACTACACCGTTGAAGTCAGCAAACGGGCCATCAACAACACGAACAACTTCCCCAGCCTCGAACAGAGTTTTCGGACGCGGCGTTTCAGCACCCGTCTCGATCTTCTGAAGAATTGCCTGAGCCTCTCGATCACTAATTGGTACCGGACGCTCAGCGGTACCACCAATAAAGCCCATTACACGAGGAGTCGACTTAACTAAGTGCCAAGACTCATCATCCATGTCCATCTGGACAAGAACGTAGCCAGGGTAAAACTTACGCTCACTCTTACGCTTCTTACCATCTCTCATCTCTACCACTTCTTCGGTAGGAACAAGAATCTCCCCAAACTTGTCTTCAAGACTCTTTAAAGCAATTTGCTCTTGAAGCGATCGCATTACATGCTTTTCGTAACCAGAGTAAGCATGCACAACATACCAAGCTTTGGACATCAATTATCTCCCTGCTATCCGATTACTAAAGATATTAGCCAGCCAATCAAGGAGTCGACACCCCAAAGAATTAAGGCAACAACCAAGACAAACACAACCACCATAAAAGTAGTTTGAATCAACTCTGGTCGTGTAGGCCAAACAACCTTACGTATTTCAGTCTTCGCTTCGGACACCAGCGCAGAAAACTGCTTTCCTTTCGTCGTTTGCAATGCCACCCAACCGGCTACCACAGCAAGAACCAACAAAGCGATGACGCGATACAATAGCGACTCAGCTGAATAGTAGTAGTTGCCTACAACACCAACCACAACCAAGCCAAGCGCGAGAACCCACTTCACTGTATCCAAAGCTACATTCTCATTTTCAAGTTTCGCATTCATACTGTCGAACTTACCATTTACTGCCGAAATAAGTGGCAGGCCAGGAGGGAATCGAACCCCCAACCTGCGGTTTTGGAGACCGCTGCTCTGCCAATTGAGCTACTGGCCTAGATAAAAGAAGGCAGCCATGCTGCCTTCTTTTCAACTCGAGAACAAATTACTCGATGATTTTGGCAACAACACCAGCACCAACTGTGCGGCCACCTTCACGAATCGCGAAGCGTAGACCTTCTTCCATCGCGATTGGTGCGATCAAAGTAGCTGTCAACTGTACGTTATCACCTGGCATTACCATCTCAACGCCATCAGGAAGCTCACATGCACCTGTTACATCCGTGGTACGGAAGTAAAATTGTGGACGATAGCCTTGGAAGAATGGCGTGTGACGACCACCTTCATCTTTGCTCAAGATATATACTTCAGCCTCGAACTTCGTGTGCGGCTTAACCGAACCAGGAACACATAGCACCTGACCACGCTCAACATCATCACGCTTAGTACCACGAAGAAGAACACC
>NZ_LWFU01000108.1:0-9246 GCF_001635135.1 Oleiphilus sp. HI0080 | reverse complement strand
TAAACTACGCTGCGCTGCTCTCAATTCTGGTCGGTTTGTCGGTCGTTATTCCTTACATTGGGGCGGTAGTGGTTACGATCCCTGTGGTGATTATTGCCTTGTTTCAGTTTGGGCTTACTAATGAGTTTTACTACGTGCTTGGAATTTATATGTTAATACAAGCTTTGGATGGAAACGTGTTGGTGCCGCTTCTGTTTTCGGAGGTGGTTAATCTCCATCCAATCCTAATTATTGTTGCGGTGCTGTTTTTTGGCGGAGTGTGGGGTTTTTGGGGAGTGTTTTTTGCCATTCCGCTCGCTACTCTCATCAAGGCAGTGATTACCGCATGGCCTAGAGTGGATAGGCATGCTTTGGCTATAGAAAATAGATAGACCACCGCGACTGATAATTGGAGAGTGAAGCTGTCTAGAGGCTAGTCGCTTCACTCTTGTGGCGTTGATGAGGAGCTAGAGTAGTTGATCCAGTTCTGCGAGCAGATCGTCATGATGCGATTTTGTCTTGAACTTGTTCATGACTTTCAATAACTGCCCCTGTTTGTCGATAATGAAAGTAGTTCTGATAAGCCCCATGAACTCTTTACCCATGAATTTTTTCAACCCCCAGCATCCATACGTTTCTGCAACGGCATGATCCTCGTCGGAGAGTAAACTGAAATTCAGATCATGTTTATCAATAAATTTTGGTAGGCGAGCAATCGGGTCTGGGCTAATTCCAAATGCAACAACATCGCGCTTGTCTAATTCTGCTTTAATATCGCGCACCCCGCAGGCTTGGGTAGTGCAACCTGGCGTCATTGCTTTAGGGTAGAAAAAGAGGACAACCGCTTTCTTTCCGTTGAAATCGTTTAAATTGATGGTGTTGCCGTCTTGGTCGGGCAGAGAAAAGTGAGGTGCTGGCGCGCCGGTTTTAGGATGTGTCAATGTGATCTCCTTTTGATGATTAGCAAAAAGTACGTGCTGCTTAGCGCTGCGGTTCAATCACGGCGTCAAGATTTCGGTCATCACAAAAGTCCATGAACTCATCGCGTAAGCTCGCTATGTGCGTGTCGGCTGGAACCTGAATCAGCATGTTCAGATTAAACATCTGCGTTCCGGTATGTGGGGCTGAGTATGTTCCGGTTACAAGATCGTCGATATTGATGTGCTGCGATGAGAAAAACTGAGCAATCTCATGGACAATACCGGGATTGTCGAGGGCGACCACGTTAACCGTATACGAAAACGCTTCACTCGTTTGGCGCTTGCCCGTTCGTTTCGCAGTGGTTGTTAGCCCTAATTGCTTGGAAAGCTCGGGTAGCGCGTCTTCAAGCTTTGCGATGCTGTCCCAGCTACCTGAGATCATCATGATAATCGCGAATTCGCCTCCGAGTACGGTCATTCTGCTATCCACGATATTGCAGTCGCTTTCAGCACATGATTTTGCCAGTTGATTTACGATCCCAGGCTGGTCCGATCCGATACTTGAAATTACAAGATTGCTGTCTTCGATTGGTGTTGTCATTGTTTTATCGCCACTCGTTACACAATAGATATAGACAGTATAGAGATAGAGCCGATCTTGGCTAGTCTCTGGGGGTGTTTTCGCTTGTTTAATGAGAGCTTGAGCATTAACATACGCGCTGAGTTTTGTAAGGTATATTTTCCTTGCTGATAGCCCGTTCGTTTATTCCGGAGACAAGTATGATTACAGGCAGTATCGTTGCGTTAGCAACCCCAATGCACGGCGATGGCTCGCTCGATTGGGACCGCCTCGACAAATTTGTCGATTTTCAGATTAAGAACGGGACAGACTCTATTGTTGCTGTTGGTACGACTGGGGAATCAGCAACACTAAGCCCAGCAGAACACTGTAAGGTCATTGAGCGCATTGTAGATCGTGCATCCGGTCGAATCCCCATTATTGCCGGTACGGGAGCTAATTCGACTGCTGAGGCGATCGAGCTTAGCCGAGCTGCAAAACGCGTTGGCGCAGACGCCTGCCTTTCAGTTACGCCGTACTACAACAAGCCCACTCAGGAAGGCTTGTATCAACATTTTAAAGCGATTGCCGAGGCGGTTGATATCCCTCAGATTCTTTATAACGTACCTGGGCGTACCGCCGTTGATATGCACAACGAGACTGTCGTGCGTCTCGCCTCTGTAGCGAACATTGTAGGCATCAAAGATGCAACTGGTGACGTGCAGCGTGGCATTGCGCTCCTGAAAGATCTACCAACTAACTTTGCTGTTTACTCAGGTGATGACCCAACTGCTTTCGAGTTAATTCTTGCGGGTGGAAAGGGGAATATCTCGGTTACAGCGAACGTCGCGCCTCGCAAGATGCATGATTTGTGTGAGCTGGCGCTTGCCGGCGAAGCCTCGAAGGCAAAAGCCCTAAACGATGTGTTGATGCCGCTTCACGGGGCGATGTTCGTAGAGTCAAATCCTATTCCCGTCAAATATGCAATGTACCTTTTGGGGCTTGCTGAGAAAGGCATTCGGTTGCCCCTGACAGTACTTGACGAGAAATTCCATGCTCAGTTAGCGAAAGAGCTTGAAGCTGCCGGGTTAGCTTAACCCTCAAATATGGTGTTCATGAAACTATACAGGTGTTTTAGATGCGCACGTAGCGTGGTTGTTGTCGCACTGTGCACTGTGGTTTTAGCCTCTTGTGCATTGATAGGCGATCGATCAAACGAATATAAACAGGCCGAGGAGGGGCGCTCTTTGGTTCTTCCCGAAAGCCTTGCTGAAACAAAATTAAGAGAACGATACCCAATACCAGCTATCGATTCTTCGAGCGTGCCAGACGAAAAGTTTGAGTTGCCGCTTCCGCCTGACGCGACATCATCTTTAAGTGAAGATCCATACGAAGTGAAGACATTTGATGGCGATGCATGGTTGGAATTATCCATGCCGCCGAGTAAGGCTTGGCCGCTGATTGACTCGTTTTGGCTAGAGTATGGCTTGCTTACGCATACGGAGCGTGTTTCCGACGGCTACTTTGGAACAGAAGAGCTTGAGGAAGGTGTTTCGCACGAACGTTTGATCAGCGATTTAGAAAGCACGAGTCATGCGCCGGTTATTATTGATGGCGTCTCGTTTCAAGCAAAGTTAACACAAGGGATTCGTCGTAATACTTCTGAATTGCAGGTTAGGGCGTTTATGCCGAATGTTCCGTCGGAGGATCGAAAAGCTTGGAGTAAGAAAGCGGTGACTCCCAAAATCGAGAGGGCATTGCTCGAGTTGATTGGTGAGACGGTCACTGGAGAGGGCTCGGGTTCTCGGTATTCTCTTAACGCAGTGAATATTGGCGATCAGTCGCGAGTGCGGCTGCTAGAGGATGAGGCTGGTTACCCATTCTTGGAAATACAATTGAGTTTTAAGCGCGCTTGGTCTGAGGTTCAAGATGCACTTGAAGCAAGCCCTGTGGTTGTATCTGGGCGCGACGAGAAGGGCGGGGTAGCTTATATCAGTTATCTTGATGAGGAAGAAATCGATAGCTGGTATACCTTAGAGTCCTCTCTTGAAGAGCAAAAGGCGGAGCGCAACATTGAGCTACGATTCTATCCGGAGGGGCCGGGGGTCATTCGAGTTAGGGCTAAAATGCTCAACGAAGAGCTGGAGCCCGAAAGCGCTCGAACGCTAATTGAAATCGTATTTGAATACATATCATGATCAACGATCTGCGGCATGGAGTTAGAGAAAACGATGCATAAGCAAGAATTACTATATGCAGGAAAGGCAAAATCAATTTACCGTACTGAGGACCCTCAGTTTATGGTGATGGAATTTCGTGATGACACCTCCGCATTTGATGGTGAGAAAATGGAGCAGCTTGAGCGCAAAGGGATGGTGAACAACAAGTTCAATGCCTTCGTGATGGAGAAGCTCGCCGCGGCCGGGATTGAAACGCATTTTGAGCGCTTGCTCTCGGATAACGAAAGCTTAGTGAAGAACCTAGAAATGCTGCCCGTTGAATGCGTCGTGAGAAACCGAGCCGCTGGCAGCTTGGTTCGGAGGCTTGGTGTGGAAGAGGGTGCTGAGCTCAGCCCGCCTACGTTTGAACTATTCCTTAAGGATGATGCGTTGCACGACCCTATGGTCAATACGTCGCTTTGTGTCACATTTGGTTGGGCAACGGAAGCGCAGTTATCCGAAATGAAGCGTCTTACTCTTGAAGTGAATAACGTGCTTTCGTCCATGTTTAACGAGGGCGGGATGATCTTAGTTGATTACAAGTTGGAGTTTGGCGTTGTTGACGGACGAATTGTCCTAGGAGACGAATTTAGTCCCGATGGTTGTCGTATTTGGGACGCTGAGACCTTGAACAAGATGGATAAAGACAGATTCCGTCAAGGCCTTGGTAGTGTTATCGAAACTTATGAAGAAGTTGGCAAAAGAATAGGTATCGAATTCTAGAATCCTGTCTAGACTTAGGGTTGTTTAATTGGTTTTAGCTCTAAGGAATTGTCATGCAAAAAAGTACAGCTCGTTCATTGATCTCAAAACTAGCGGCTGCGCCTCTTCTTGCCGTCGCTGCTCTGCCATTTTCTGCAACTGCAGACGTTCTTGGTGGCGAAGTTACGGTGTCATATTGGGATGCGGCTTACAGCGGAGATGTTACAGATCGTTCAAGTCAGGATACCATTGATCTTGAGGACGACCTGAAACTGGATGGCGGAGGCTTTGTCGAGTTTACCGCGGCTCTTGAACACGCAATTCCGATTATTCCTAATGTTAAAGTTCGCCATATCGATTTAGATGAAACAGCAGACGGTTCGATCTCTGCCACTTTTGATGGCATTGCGTTTTCTGGCGATGTGACGACTAACCTTGATTTATCTCACAGCTCTGCAGTTCTCTATTACGAGGTTCTTGATACGTTTGTTTCTCTAGATCTGGGTCTTGAGGCGCGTATCTTTGACGGCCAGTTGCGCATTGAAGATAAAAGCGGTTCGAACGGCGTTAGTGAAACCAAGATTGATGATACGCTGCCACTTGCTTACGTAGCGGCTTCAGTGGATCTTCCTCTAACCGGCCTGTCTGTAGGCGCTGAGGTTTCTGGGGTAAGCTATTCTGGCGATAAGGTGATGGATGCAAAAGCTGCAGTGCGATATAACATCGGCTTGTTTTTGATCGAGGGCGGCTATCGTTCGATGAGCATCACGGTGGATGATGTGAGTGGTATTGACGTCGACGCAGATCTAAGTGGCGCATACTTAACTACGGGTATTGATTTTTAATTTACTTTTCTGAAATAAGGGCTTGGGTGTGAAAGTATTAATAACAGGGACGGCGGGTTTTATTGGTAATGCACTTGCGATCCGGCTTTTGGCTCGCGGTGATGAGGTAATCGGCCTTGATAATGTCAATGATTATTACGACCCAAGCCTGAAAGAAGCGCGTCTTGACCGTATAAAGGATCATCCAAAGTTTACTGAGGAGCGCATCTCACTCGAAGATCGTCCGGAAGTGGAGCGGGTGTTTGCACAGCATAAGCCTCAGCGGGTCGTTAATCTCGCTGCACAGGCAGGGGTTCGATATTCCTTAGAAAACCCACAAGCTTATATCGATGCGAATATTGTCGGCTTCACCAATATCCTTGAAGGCTGTCGCCATCATAAGGTGGAACATCTCGTTTATGCATCAAGCAGCTCTGTATATGGGGCCAATGAGAGCATGCCTTTTTCTGTGCATGACAACGTAGATCACCCAGTAAGTCTTTATGCCGCGTCCAAAAAATCGAATGAGTTGATGGCTCATACATACAGCCATCTATTTGGTTTGCCGACAACGGGCTTGCGATTCTTTACGGTTTATGGACCGTGGGGGCGCCCAGACATGGCCCTGTTCATGTTCACTAAAAACATCATTGAGGGCAAGCCGATTGATGTTTTCAACTATGGTAAACACCAACGTGATTTTACCTATATCGACGATATTGTTGAGGGCGTTATTCGTACCTTAGACCATACGGCTGAGTCTAACCCAGATTGGTCTGGGACAAACCCAGACTCGGCAACAAGCAAGGCGCCATACCGTATCTACAACATCGGAAGTAACAACCCATGTGAATTGCTTCGCTACATTGAATTGATCGAAGAAAATGTAGGTAAGAAAGCGGAGAAAAACCTCTTGCCAATGCAACCTGGGGATGTCCTAGCCACCTATGCGGACGTCGATGCATTGATCAACGATGTAGATTATAAGCCTTCCACGCCTTTAGAGCAGGGCGTTGCAAATTTTGTAGCGTGGTATCGAGACTTTTATAAAGTATGAGCCTTATCTTCAATACTCTGTAAGGGTACTAGCCTCTCTCAAGGTTACTGGCGTTGTGTCTTGTCGTTGGTCTTGATTATGTTTGGTTTAAGTTTTAATTGTGATAGTAATTATGCTTGGAGCTAGTCTATGAATCGCACTTGTTTAGTCACTACTGCTCTCGCCTGTGGGCTAACGTTTGAACTAGCGTCGGCAGCCCCTATTGCACCGATCCCGGCCGAGTCGGGTGTTTCCGGATCGATTGTCGGTGGTGTTTCTCAATCAACGTATACGAGTAATCTTGTTGCTGGTCCCGGTGGCGATTCTTCTAGGAAGACCACGAGTAGCTTGTATGAGTCTGCAACTTCTGAGAGTTCAGCTGGGCCATTGTTTACGGGAGAGCTGAACTATACATTCGGTGAATCTCGCACCCAAATATATTTTGGTACGGAGCTTGAGGATTTGGTCCGCTATGATTTGTCGTTTCAGCTGGGTGCTAGAAAAGCACTATCGAATGGAGGCATCGTTTACGGATCTTTCTTGTTTTCCGGAGTGCCAACTGAGGTGTATACAGATCCGTATGTTGTGAATACGCCAAGAGCCCAAACGGATAGAAAATCATCTGGTGCACGAATTGGGCTGCAGAATGCTTTTGGTTCTGGTTTCGGGGCGCAACTAAGTGTTAGGGATGTTTCGTTGGGAGAAGAGCTCTCCGGGACGCAGTTGGTGATCGACAATGTGATCAGTGCGGAAGAGCAGAAACTGCTGAATCGAGAAGGCAGTCATATGGACATCTCATTGAGCTATACGTTTCGTTTGGGTGAGTCGCATTTGATTGTGCCAGAGATTAAAGTTGATAAAGTTGATCTCGATGGTGGTGCCCGTGCTCGTGATCAGACTGGTGCGACCCTCGCGTATTTTTACAATAGTGCGAAGTGGTCTCTCGTAACGACAGCCTTTTTCTCTCAATCTGATATGGATGAGACAAACCCTATCTACGATACGAAAGAGAGTGTCGACAATCTTGGGGCGAGTGTTGTGTTGACTTATAACCAGCTTTTCAATGCTGAGGATTTATCGTTGTTTGTGTCTGCAGCAGCGGGTGAGGCGAACTCGAACATCGATTTCTATGATCAGGATCTTGTGAGTTCTTCGCTTGGCGTGATTTATCAATTTTGAACGTATCGCGCATGATTAGTTGCATGGGTATGACTGCAGGACACGGACTAGACCGTTTCTTATCCAGAACAGTCATTGTGTAGATAGAAAACGATGATGAATTGGTTTTTCTACTTGCGCCGTATTAGAGCCTTTGTTACATTACGCGCCGTTCTCGCGACGAGAAAACGAATTACAGGACTATAGCTCAGTTGGTTAGAGCACCACCTTGACATGGTGGGGGTCGGCAGTTCGAATCTGCCTAGTCCTACCAATTAAAAACCCGCACTTGTTGCGGGTTTTTTATTGGAAAAATTAAGATGAGAACTGCCGAAGGCGAGTTCGAGCCGAGCAGCACCGCTGCGAGACAACGTCGTTACAGAGTGACGACGGCCCGTAGGGAAGCGAAGCGCATAATCTACCGAATTTTATTCTTCACAAGGAGTCAAAATAGAGCGGAGGTTGATCGTATGATTTCCCGACTGTCATAATGGTTCTTTGTCTTGTTTGTTAATCTCTGTTGGTCTATCTTTAGTGGCAATAAAAACTACTCCACTCCACAAATCTTTAGGGAAGATTTATGTCTTTATACCGACTTTCGAAGGATCGTTTTTTGGCCGCTCTCATCGCTGCATTATTCTTAAGCTCGATCGCTTCAGCATCTGAATCCCCCAAACTCATCGTTCAAATAACCATCGACCAGCTTCGAGCGGATTTGCCTAGTCGGTATTATGATCGGTTTGGCGACAAGGGCTTTAAGTTCTTTTGGGAGAACGGCACGGTTTATTTGGATGCGCATCACGCTCACGCGAATACCGAGACGATTGTAGGCCACACCACTTTGTCTACTGGGGCGCAGCCTGCTATTCATGGCATGATCGGTAATATTTGGCTCGACAGGAAGACGGGCAAGACGAATTACAACATCGAAGACCCAGACTTTGCGTTGCTAAGTTCTGGGGCGGATGTAAACGACGATACCGAGATAGACCCCACTCAAAAAGCCGCAAACTCTGAGGGCCGATCTCCTCGGGCAATTTTGTCCTCTACTTTTGCTGACGAATTGATCGCGGCAACGAATGGCGTGGCAAAAGTGTACGGCGTTTCTATTAAAGATCGTGGTGCCGTCGCGATGGCTGGGCATGGGGGAAAGGCGTTCTGGTTTTCAAAAGCAATTGGGCAATTTGTAACCAGTAACTACTACTTCGACGCCTATCCAGATTGGGTCAGCGAATGGAATGCGAAAGGGCTGCCTAATCAGTATGCGAATACGGAATGGACGCTCCTTAACGAACAAACTAGCTACCTTTACGGCGATTCGGATGATCGCGAGTGGGAAACAAACCTCCCGGGCTTCGGTCAAACGTTCCCGCATGCATACGGTGATGCCTCAGGAAAGTACTTCACTACCTTCCTAACAACTAGCCCTGCAGGAGATGAGTTAACGCTCGACTTTGCAAAAACGCTGATCAAGGAAGAATCGTTGGGTAAAGACGACGTAACCGATTATCTGGCGATTAGCTTTTCGTCGACAGATTATGTGGGGCATTTATTTGGGCCATCGAGCCTTGAGGCTGAGGATAACATTTTGCGGCTAGATCGTGTGCTCTCGGATTTGGTTGCGAGCATCGATGAGTCTGTCGGGCTTAAAAATGTCGTTTTTGTACTTAGCGCGGATCATGGCGGCCCGGATACGCCAGGGTATCTTCAATCCAAAGGCATTCCTTCAGCGTATATTGATCCGTCGGCGTGGGAAAAAGACGCTGCGATTGCGCGTATCAAGGCCAAATTCAAGATTAAAGGTAAGTTGATTGAGCAGTACAGCCATCCCTACGTATATTTATCTGAT
>NZ_LWFU01000107.1:0-414 GCF_001635135.1 Oleiphilus sp. HI0080 | reverse complement strand
CGAAATGCAATGAGCTTACGGATGGTTCAGGAACTGATGTCCGTCTTCAAGGCGATAGAGAACGACGAAACCATTCGTGCGGTGGTCATGCGTGGCGCCGAGGGCCACTTTTGTGCAGGCGGCGATATCAAAGATATGGCCAATGCGCGCGCAGCAATGGGCTCCCGAGCTGAAGGCGAAGAGGATCCGTTCTATGCGCTCAATCGAGAGTTCGGCCGAATGATTACCTTCGCCAATCAAATCCCGCAGGTACTCATTGTCGCTGCAGAGGGTGCTGTGTTAGGAGGCGGGTTTGGCCTCGTTTGCATCTCAGATCTCGCGATCTGCTTAGAGTCGACACAGTTTGGCCTGCCAGAAACCAGTTTAGGTATTCCGCCAGCGCAAATTGCACCCTTTGTTGTGACGCGCATAGGC
>NZ_LWFU01000106.1:0-798 GCF_001635135.1 Oleiphilus sp. HI0080 | reverse complement strand
TACTTTGGCGCAGATAATGGCATTCAGTTCACGGATCTGGATGTGCTGGCAACCGGACCAATTGTCGATCATGTTTCGAAGGATTTTGACCGTTATTGGTCTAGTATTTCCGCCTACCCGATAGAGCAGCTTGTAGAAGCATCCAACAAGGAGGATTTGCGATCGTTAGGGATGGAGCTTGAGAGTACGGTTCTTTCAACTGAAGCAAAACCGTTTATATCTGCGATCAAAGCATCCCCGCTTCTTAACGACCTACAAAACCAAGTGCTTAAACCTGTCTACGCTACAGTGAACCTAGTGAGCGATGATCCAGCTAAAATATTCGGTCCAACTCCCGAAAATGGGCTTTTGGTTCAGCAGCTGGATCAGCTACTCGGTAGTCCGCAACGCTCTTTTACCCTCATCTCGCCTTACTTCGTCCCGGGTGACACCGGGGTTCAGCTGTTTCGTGATTTAGAAGAAAAAGGCGTCGAGATAAAGGTCTTGACGAATTCGCTTGAAGCGAACGACGTTGCTTTGGTCCACTCGGGCTATGCAAAGTACCGTCGCCCTTTGCTAGAAGCGGGCGTTCAGCTATACGAGCTTCGCAAATTCGGCGCTATAGAGGCAACACCTCAAACGCGGAAAACCGCAAGCATAGGTAGTTCTGAAGCGAGCCTGCATGCCAAGACATTTGCTGTCGACAGTAACACGCTGTTTGTGGGCTCGTTCAACTTTGACCCAAGATCACTCAGTCTCAATACAGAGCTCGGGTTTCTTATCGAGAGCCCTCAGCTTGCCATGGTATTAGAAACCGAG
>NZ_LWFU01000105.1:0-314 GCF_001635135.1 Oleiphilus sp. HI0080 | reverse complement strand
CTCGCTGGTCACTGAGAGTCTGATCGACAAGCTTTCGAATATGCAAAAGCAGATGGGTGAACAGATTAACGTTAGTGTGATTATACCCAGCCAATCAGATTGAGCCGATCTTGAGAGGTTAGTATCTTTGTCAAAGCGGCCTCATAGCCAAACGAAAAAATCGTGAAGGGCTCAACGCATATCGCGTGCCGCGTGTAAAAACCTTCTAATTGTTGTTACAGACTTTTACGTGTAAAACAAACTCGTTGGTGGGGCCAAAACATGAATCAACGAGCTGCCTTGCATTTATCAAAGAGCTTTTCAATTAGAGCACT
>NZ_LWFU01000104.1:0-338 GCF_001635135.1 Oleiphilus sp. HI0080 | reverse complement strand
GAGTAAATACCGTTATGTATTTATTCCTGAGGGCGAGCAGGCGAGCTATTCGCAAACTGAAGCTTTGGATTTCCCTGTGGGTACGGTGATCGTTAAAACGTTTGCAATGCCCGAGAACACCGCATTTCGTGATGGTGCGGTGCGTGTTATCGAAACGCGTCTTTTGATTCATCGTGCAGATGGCTGGGTAGGCCGTCCGTATGTCTGGTTTGATACCGAAGGTAATCCAACCAATGATGCCCGTCTTGCGATTACTGGTGGCAAACTTGACCTAACAACGACGCATGAAGGTGCTGCGATGGACATTGAATATGCAGTTCCATCGGTCACGCAGTGTA
>NZ_LWFU01000103.1:0-665 GCF_001635135.1 Oleiphilus sp. HI0080 | reverse complement strand
TATTTGCATCCACGTCCGGGTTGACCCGCAAAGAAACAGGCGCCTGCATATTCATTGCCATTGCAACATCATTCAGCTGATTCAACTCTGACTCAGACTCGACGTTAAAACAGTGAACGCCGGCTTTGAGAGCCTCAGCCATTTCGTCCGCCTGCTTTCCTACACCAGAAAACACCACCTTCGACGGATCGCCACCTGCTGCGATTACTCGGCGCAACTCACCAATGGAGACGATATCGAAGCCTGAACCAAGCTTGGCTAAAATACTCAAAACCGCGAGATTAGAATTCGCTTTAATGGCATAACAAATGAGATGGGGATAGTCACCAAAGGAACGATCATATGCATGATAATGACGCTCTAGCGTTGCTCGGGAGTATACGTAAGTCGGTGTGCCATACTCCTCAGCGATATCACTGAGGGCGGCATCTTCTGCAAACAGTTGGCCCTGTTTTGAAACAAAATAATCCATAACCTAACGACCGCGCTTACGCGCAGCGTACCTTAATTTTCGAGTGATGGCTCCGATTGAGACTGCTCAGTCGACTCATCTGATGCTCGTTCATCGCTAGGCATATACAAGGCGCCTTTTTGCCCACATGCGCTCAATACGGTTATAAACAGTATTGCCAAAACAAGTCGCGCAGGAGAGAGCATAAACGAAT
>NZ_LWFU01000102.1:0-479 GCF_001635135.1 Oleiphilus sp. HI0080 | reverse complement strand
TGCCTTCGATGAACATGGATTGCTACATCCAGTGCACTCTTTACCTTTGATCGTACTATCGTACTCAGCGCTTTGCTATCGCGCCATCTTGTGCAAGGTGTTTAAGTGCCTTCGATGAACATGGATTGCTACATCCAGTGCACTCTTTACCTTTGATCGTACTATCGTACTCAGCGCTTTGCTATCGCGCCATCTTGTGCAAGGTGTTTAAGTGCCTTCGATGAACATGGATTGCTACATCCAGTGCACTCTTTACCTTTGATCGTACTATCGTACTCAGCGCTTTGCTATCGCGCCATCTTGTGCAAGGTGTTTAAGTGCCTTCGATGAACATGGATTGCTACATCCAGTGCACTCTTTACCTTTGGTCGTACTATCGTACTCAGCGCTTTTTTAGAGCGCCTTTAAAAGCCTCACAGATTATAGTGTGCTTTTAACAAAAACGCCTCGGGGTTTCCGAGGCATTTTATTTGGAGCGG
>NZ_LWFU01000101.1:0-612 GCF_001635135.1 Oleiphilus sp. HI0080 | reverse complement strand
AATGCATCAGGCGTTGTTTGATGCAATACAGTCTCAGCCCAAAAATTACCAAGAACGTGAGGATTTTGTCGAAATCTTTGCTAAGTTTGGTGTCTCTGAAGAAGAGTTTATGGCGGTTTTCGACGCGTCAGGGTTTCGTAAGATTTCTAAAGTAGAAGAGCAGGTTAAGGCAACGGGCGATCGTATCAAGGCATACCGTCTTACTGGTGTTCCGGCGTTAATCGTAAATGGGAAATACAAGATTGGCGTTCGTGATGCCGGTGGTTTTGCAAACATGATTAAGATTGCAAACTTCCTTATCGAGAAAGAGCGTGCTGCAATGCAAGCGGCTAAGTAATAAGCGCTTCTGCATCACTAAGAGGTGTAAGAAAAACTATGTATGCAGGCTTGCGTAGTCGTGTTAGACAGATTTTTACACCCTCTGATGCCTTAGTCAGAGCTTCGTCTAGCTCCGCTCCCGAGGCTCTGAACACTGTTCCTAAGGTTTCTCATGACGAGACGATTCGTCTTCTGACGTATAACATTCAGGTTGGTATATCGACTTCGTCCTATCGCCATTACGTGACGCGTAGCTGGCAGCATTTCTTACCTCACCGTAAACGCCATGAGAAC
>NZ_LWFU01000100.1:0-498 GCF_001635135.1 Oleiphilus sp. HI0080 | reverse complement strand
ATCTGCCACTTTTATGCTGAAGAACTCTAGCTCTTCCTCATAGTTCGCGCTTGCGATGCTATAGGCGCGCATCAGTGGACGCCCCTCATGCTCGAGCCCAATCATAATGAAGTGGCCATTTTTAAAGCGAAATGACGGGTCGCGACTCGTTTTAAAGCTGAAAAGCTTATCGTTCCAATGCGTTACGCTGGTAACAGTCTCAGTCATAAAACCGGCCATAAAGTTCTCCAAATAATTCAATCTAGTTTCTTAACAAGTTGCGTTGCATTCTAATTACGCATAATCTATCTGTAAATCAGGATATTCAAATACAACTATTCGGTTTTTCCGATATGCGATTTACACTTAAACAGTTAGAAGTATTTCTAGCCGTAGCACGCGAAGAAAACGTGAGCGCAGCCGCGGATCGACTTTCCATGTCGCAATCAGCCGTCAGCGAAGCGCTCAAGAATTTAGAGAGTCAATTTGATATTGTGCTCTTTGACCGACTAGGGCGAT
>NZ_LWFU01000099.1:0-306 GCF_001635135.1 Oleiphilus sp. HI0080 | reverse complement strand
ATGAAGGTGAATACCTTTTGGGTACATCCATAGCGCGCCCACTCATTGCTAAGCGTTTGATTGAAATCGCCAATGAAACTGGCGCTGATGCTATTTCGCATGGCGCGACTGGTAAGGGAAATGACCAGATTCGTTTCGAACTTGGAGCCTATGCGCTCAAGCCTGGTGTTCAGGTGATTGCTCCTTGGCGTGAATGGGATCTGAATTCCCGTGAAAGCCTAATGGATTACTGTGCAAAGCATGGTATTGAAGTGGAGGCCAAGAAAGGCAAATCTCCATATTCGATGGATGCGAACTTACTGCATA
>NZ_LWFU01000098.1:0-666 GCF_001635135.1 Oleiphilus sp. HI0080 | reverse complement strand
TTATGTCGAAGATAAACAAGGTTGTTTTGGCCTATTCTGGTGGTCTGGACACTTCCGTTATCGTCAAATGGTTGAACGAAGAGTACGGCTGTGAAGTCGTAACTTATACTGCAGACCTTGGTCAGGGCGAAGAAGTTGAGCCAGCCCGGGCGAAAGCCGAAGCGCTAGGTGTAAAAGAAATTTACATCGAAGACGTACGTGAAGAGTTCGTGCGTGACTATGTCTACCCGATGTTCCGCGCCAATACGATCTATGAAGGTGAATACCTTTTGGGTACATCCATAGCGCGCCCACTCATTGCTAAGCGTTTGATTGAAATCGCCAATGAAACTGGCGCTGATGCTATTTCGCATGGCGCGACTGGTAAGGGAAATGACCAGATTCGTTTCGAACTTGGAGCCTATGCGCTCAAGCCTGGTGTTCAGGTGATTGCTCCTTGGCGTGAATGGGATCTGAATTCCCGTGAAAGCCTAATGGATTACTGTGCAAAGCANGGTATTGAAGTGGAGGCCAAGAAAGGCAAATCTCCATATTCGATGGATGCGAACTTACTGCATATTTCTTATGAAGGGGACATGCTAGAAGACCCTTGGCAAGAACCCGAAGAAGAAATGTGGCGCTGGTCTGTTTCTCCGGAGAATGCGCCGGATAAGCCAACCTACATTG
>NZ_LWFU01000097.1:0-5581 GCF_001635135.1 Oleiphilus sp. HI0080 | reverse complement strand
CTTTTGCGCTATCAGAGACGCAAAGCAAATGTTTGTTAGAATAAATTTTTTGATAAAGCTTGTGATAGAAGTATTTCTTAATGCCTCTTCTTCGGCCAACTAAGTTGACATACTTACAACTATGCACGACCACATAGCTTGGCGCAGAATAAGCAGAAAAAGGCAGAAAATTTGTACCGTGAAAAAACACTAAGTCGTAATCGTGTTTTTGCAAAAACGTCTCTAATTTTGCAGAAAAGAGCATTGAAAAAAGAGCATGAAAAAAGTGGTACCCGAAGAGTGTTTTCATCAGTTTGATGAACACACGGCTACTTCGCGTTTTTTTACTCAAGCCCCAAATATCAACAACTTTATCTGACTCGCGTAGCGCCTCAGATTGCTCTAAAAAGACATAGTCCACCTCGTGCCCCATTTTGCGAATAGCTGCTGCTGTATCCGTTGTGGCATTATATAAACCGGATGCATAAGAGGTTGAGCCAAGAAAAAACGCGATCTTCATTTTGTACCCTAGTGATTTAGCGCGCATATTACGCCAAACCGCAGGTCTACAAAAGCGAAGCAACAGTCTTTAACATTGCAGTTCGAGGCATTTAACCCATCCCAAAACAATCAAATACCCAAAGTTCTGTGATAAATTAATGACATATTGGTCCAATCCTATGATCCAAAAGGGATTGGTTGTAAAAGCGCCTCGTCACTTTTTTAGAGCCCCAAACTATGAAACGACTCATCATGGACCTTGATGGAACCATTACCTCAGGCGAAAGCGGCAATTACAGTGAAGCCACACCTCAAACTGGCGTAGTTGAAAAAATACGAGAATATAAGGCTCAGGGCTTCGATATTGTAATTAGCACAGCTCGCAACATGCGAACCTATGAAGGCAACGTGGGCAAAATCAACGTGCACACCTTGCCTGTCATTATGGCCTGGCTCGACAAGCACAACATCCCTTATGACGAAATCATCGTCGGCAAACCTTGGTGTGGCTATGAGGGATTCTACGTGGATGACAAGTCCGTACGACCAAGTGAATTCACCAGCATGAGCCCAGCAGAAATCAACGAACTGCTCGCAAAGGAAAAAGTACTTTGATTCTCATTACCTCCGCGGCTTATATCGGCCCTGAGTTTCGGTCCGAGCTTGGAAAAATCCCTCCGGCCTTCCTGCCTATTGGGAATCAGCGCCTGTATCGCTACCAATATGAGAGTTTAAACACACAGGACAAGGTTGTTCTTACCATTCCGGAAAGCTTCTCTATTCCCAAACACGATTTAAGACAACTTGAACAGATGTCGATCGAGATACTTGAAATCCCAGAAGGTTTGTCACTCGGAGACTCAATCGTTTGCGCACTTAACTTAAGCGGTTACTCAGAAGGCCCTCTTACCATACTGCATGGCGACACACTCGTTTATGACATCCCAGTAGAGCTGCACGACATCATTGCCGTCAGCGAAGTAGAGGATAACTATGAATGGGCGACGTTTGATGGCAAAACCGTTCAAGACTTCCACCCCTACGACGGCGCCACGCAGGCAAACAAACAAGTGGTTAATGGATACTTTCGGTTTAGCGATGCACGCACGTTTATTCAATCTATGGTCCGAGCGCGCGGCGCATTCATTGAGGGAATAAATTTATACAGTCAACAATGCAAACTCTCATCGTATCTCACGAAAGACTGGCATGACTTCGGACACTTACATACCTACTTCCGGTCCAAAACACATGTGAGTACGGCTCGTGCATTCAATAGCCTAAAGGTCGAGTCGGGCGTGGTCACCAAGCGCAGCGACATGCCAAACAAAATGGCTGCCGAAAGCCATTGGTTCCAAAACATACCCAGCGAACTAAAACGCCATACGCCCAATTTTCTCGGTGAGCTTAGCGCAGGTCAGCGAGTCGAAGGCTATCGCATCGAGTATCAATGCATCAGCAGCCTTAATGAACTCTTCGTTTTTGGTGATCTACCGGTTTTTGTGTGGGACAAAATTCTTAAAGCATGCGGGCACTTTGTTTCTCTTTGTAGTACCTTCGAGGCGACGGAATCAACCCAATCCTTTAAAACATTTCTACTCGAAAAAACCGACAAACGCTTAGCGGAGTTTAGTAACGATACAGGCATAGCACTTGACGAGCCGTGGACGCTAAACGGCGTAAATATGCCGTCGATTAAACACATTCACGAGACAAGTGCACGCCATATACCTGACACGGAAGTGCAAACCGTCGTTCACGGTGATTTCTGCTTCAGTAATATCCTTTATGACTTTCGATCGCAAAGTATCAAGGTCATCGACCCACGAGGCATGAACAATGAAGGACTGCTCTCTATTCATGGTTTTGCGCATTACGACATAGCGAAATTGGCGCACTCGATCATCGGAAAATACGACTTTATCATCGCCGGATATTTTGATCTAAGTCGAGACGGTAACGCGCTCGCCTTCGAAGTGTATCAAACCGACAAGGACAGCTTTATCCGCGAGCGTTTTGAGACCTTATGCGAACAACAGTTTGGCCTGAACGCGAATCAACTGCTCGCAATGCAGGTACAATTATTTTTATCGATGCTTCCGCTTCATGCTGACAAGCCAGAACGCCAACTTGCCTTGCTCGCAAATGCCATGAAGCTGTATGCAGAATTAAGCGCTTAGAGTTGGATAACGAACGACCAACCTCTCTGAGCTGAAAAGGAACCAAAACGTGATTGTAATGCCGATGGCGGGCTTAAGCTCGCGCTTTACCAAAGCTGGATACGATAAGCCAAAATACATGCTTGATGGCTTTGGCAAGCCGCTCTTCGACTATGCGGTAGAAAGCTTTAAAACCTATTATAAAACAGAACCCTTTCTCTTCATCTGCCGCGACATTCAGAACACTCCGGCCTTTGTCGAAGAGCGATGCAAAATACTGGGAATAGTGGACTATGAAGTCGTGTTGCTCAGCGAGCCAACAGGAGGCCAGGCTGAAACCGTCGCGCTAGGCCTAGAACAGTCGAAACGGCTTGATGATCCGATTGTTGTCTTTAATATCGATACCTTTCGCCGTAACTTTACGTTTCCTAAATTCATGGATGCGTGCGACGGCTATCTTGAAGTGTTCGAGGGAGAAGGAGACAACTGGTCTTACGCAAAACCATTGAATAAGCATTCGAATAAAGTGATCGAAACCGCCGAGAAAAAGCCAATATCAAACTTGTGCAGCACCGGACTTTACTACTTCAAAAGCGGTTCCGATTTTTTAACACTGTTCGACAAGGCAAAACGCGCTAATTCCGCACTCGTCAATAACGAGTATTACATCGCCCCACTCTACAACCTGATGATTGCGGAAGGCGCAGACATTCGATACGACTTGGTGAAGAACGAAGACATCACGTTTTGTGGTGTGCCCGCAGAGTATGATGCGTTTCTTGCAGAAAACCGAGTGTAGATTTTGCCATCTCGCAGCCAGTCAAACTCCGTCACCATTCTGCTGAGTCTTAAAAAGACGAGCAGACTGTTTTTAGCGCTAATCAGTATGTTGGCGACCCACACAGGGGTCAACGCGCAACCCACCATCGCCATCGCTTCGAATTTTAAATCGACGATGACGGAACTATTGAGTGCTCGGATCTCCGACGATCGACAAACCAAGACTATTTTCGCTTCTTCAGGCAAACTCGTCGCACAAATTAGCAATGGCGCTCCGATTGATATTTTCCTCTCTGCCGAGCCCATTGGCAAAAAGCTCGATACCCGTCTTGTGGTGCCGGGCTCAGAGTTTACCTATGCCTACGGGCAGCTCGCTTTGGTCTCTCACAAATCGGCTCAGCATGTTGCCCTGGATGGCGCTAAAAACCTTAGCTGCCTTGCCATCGCAAATCCGAAGCTCGCTCCTTATGGCCGAGCCGCTTTAGAGGTAATAGCAAGGTTAAAACGTCGAGACTGGCAATTTGAGCGCATCGTGCAAGGGCAGTCGGTTGCTCAGGCCTTTCAATTTTTTGATAGTGGCGCATGCAATAATGCCCTTGTTGCCTACTCACAGGTTCTCAGCAACAACAAATCCGTTCACCATAGCGTGATACCAAGTGAGTGGCATGCCCCCATCCAGCAAAACGCGGTCTTACTAAAACGCGCTGAGAATGCGACGACTGCAGAACAATTCTTAAAGTTTCTTCGGAGTGAATCTGCGCGTAAGATCATTCAAGATGCTGGATATTTAACGGATATTGAATGAGCTCTGATTGGACCACACTTTGGCTTAGCCTGCGCCTCGCGTTTGTCACCATGGCTATTCTACTGCTTATATCTACACCCCTTGCCTGGTGGCTCAGCCAAACGACAAGCAAGCTCAAACCATTTGTTCTTACAATCATCACCTTACCCATTGTGCTACCACCAACAGTGCTTGGGTTCTATCTATTGCTCCTGATGAGCCCAAGCGGTTTGATTGGCCAGCTAACAGATAGCCTAGGTTTGGGGCCCCTTGTGTTTACTTTCTGGGGCTTGGTAATCGGCTCCATCATTTATTCTCTGCCTTTCGCTGTGCAACCAATCTACAACGCGTTTTCGGCGATCGATAAAGGACTTCTCGAGCTTGGCACGACAATGGGCGCCTCGGCCCGACAACGCTTTCTCGGAATCGCCTTACCGCTGGCGAAAACAGGGTTGATAAGTGCCGCCATTCTGAGTTTTGCGCATACACTTGGTGAATTTGGCGTGATTCTTATGATTGGCGGCAACATCCCGGATGAAACGCGCGTGCTCTCCATTGCAATATACGATCATGTTGAATCGCTAAACTACGAGCAAGCACATGTGCTCTCGTTTGGTTTGCTTGTGTTCGCATTCTTAGTGATCTGGAGTCTGGCGCAACTTCAGCAACGCGGACGCAAAGGCGCGGTCAGAGCAGGCACCAGCGCATGAGCATCAAAGTAGATATTTCCCTTCAGCGTGCGGATTTTGCTCTTCAGATCCAACGCGAGTTCAAGAATACGGGGTTAACTGGCGTCTTCGGGCCCTCAGGGTGCGGAAAAACATCACTACTTCGGTGCATCGCAGGATTAGAGCAGCCACACGGTGAGATATCGGTAAACAAGCAAGTTTGGCAACGCTCTTCGTGCAATACATGGCTTGCCCCGGCAAAGCGGAATATTGCGTACCTCTTTCAAGAAGCAAGACTGCTTCCTCATCTCAGCATTGAAGACAACATCAGACTCAACCTTAAACTTCGTAAAGTACATAAGAGCGATCTCGATATTACCCGCGTGTTAGATGATTGCGGCCTTAGCCGCCTTCGAAGTCAGCGACCCGATACGCTTTCCGGCGGACAACGCCAACGGGCCTGCCTAGCTCGTGCGATTGTCTGTGAGCCGGATCTAATCTTGATGGACGAACCGCTGTCTGCATTAGATGCAACATCAAAACGCCAAATGCTGCGCCTAATTCAGCGCTTTAAGTCTAGCTCGAGTACGCCCATTTTTTACGTTTCACACTCAATCGATGAAATTGCGCAACTCGCGGACGACATACTGCTTATGCAACAAGGAGAAGCCGCGTACCTTGGGCCAGCCTTACAAACATTTGCCGAACAC
>NZ_LWFU01000096.1:0-320 GCF_001635135.1 Oleiphilus sp. HI0080 | reverse complement strand
ATCTATTACCACAGAAAACAAAAACCTGTCTCATCAGGATAGAGAATATCAAATACTCGATACTCGCATAGGTGAACTTACCTTCGAAAATAACTATTTGGTGGGCGTGCCAACAGAGCAGAGTCGCAACAAGATATTTGATGCGATTGACTTCCAGCGTGCATGCCAGGCCTATATCTGGTCCGTACCGATGACCAGCTTTTATGCCTGGAAACAGTCTTTATATGATATGGGCGGAGAAGACGGCCAGATTCACTACTTTGAAAGTTATGATTCCAAACTTGGTGGCCTGACCTACAATACCAGCACGCCATATGTCA
>NZ_LWFU01000095.1:0-362 GCF_001635135.1 Oleiphilus sp. HI0080 | reverse complement strand
ACCCTCAACGGCAGGATCCGTAATAATTATGGGGACAGGAAGAAAACCATACGCATTTTCAGAAAGGTATCGAGACGCGTCGAACATGCCATCGAGTGGATCAATAAACATGTCTCCCGCCGCAGTTGCATAAGGCGTTGCAGCAAACATCGCGGTGAAAACCGCCCACAAACAAAACTCTCTAGCGCTTTCTCGCAGCCTACATCGCCTAGGTATTGGGTTAATCACTTTCGTCCTCGATATCATTGATTGGGAAGCTCGGAATAGTAACAGAGATACACTCGATCAAAGAACCCTGAAACAACCACACTCGCGTTGAATCGCAGCTTAGGATAAGGTGTCGGTCGACAACGGTTTTGACG
>NZ_LWFU01000094.1:0-243 GCF_001635135.1 Oleiphilus sp. HI0080 | reverse complement strand
GACATCCACTCTGGTGTCTCTACGCTGCGATTAAGAGGCGAAAAGATACTACGCACCGCTTGCTGCAATACTAAACTGATGCCGAACGTCGCCAATAGCGTTTCTAAAGGTCGTCCTTTTAAAAACTGAATCACCTCACGCTCACTAGCAATACCCACCAAACCGGATATGACAAAAACGTGCGGAATCGGAACAATAATTGATGCGCCAATCGAATCCGGCATGAGCAACTGAATCACATAG
>NZ_LWFU01000093.1:0-421 GCF_001635135.1 Oleiphilus sp. HI0080 | reverse complement strand
GAACAACAATGCAAACACAGCCAAACAAAAAATAATGATGTACAACCTGTTTAGCGTGAGGGAGAAAATCGGGTTGATATCAATCGAGCCAGACATCCACTCTGGTGTCTCTACGCTGCGATTAAGAGGCGAAAAGATACTACGCACCGCTTGCTGCAATACTAAACTGATGCCGAACGTCGCCAATAGCGTTTCTAAAGGTCGTCCTTTTAAAAACTGAATCACACCACGCTCAATAGCAATACCCACCAAACCGGATACGACAAAAGCGGCCGGAATCGCAACAATAATGGATGCGCCAATCGAATCCGGCATGAGCAACTGAATCACATAGGTTGTATAAGCGCCTATCATGATCAATTCGCCGTGCGCCATATTGATACAGCCCATTACACCAAAGGTAATCGCGAGCCCAATCGCC
>NZ_LWFU01000092.1:0-523 GCF_001635135.1 Oleiphilus sp. HI0080 | reverse complement strand
CCCAAAAAAGCAGCGATTGAAGCGGCGTTAGCGCGTAAACAAGCCAATACAGAAGCTGCGCCGACGTTAGCAACTAGTGCAGAGCCAGAGAAATCAATCGATGAATTAAAAGAGCTCTTCGAAAAAGCGCAACTTAAACTCGATAAAATGATCGACGCTTTAGAAGACGCAAAAGCAAATGCGCCTGACAATGTCGCCAAACTTCAACGCGCGGTTGAAAAAAACCAGTTACGTGTTAATCAAGCCAAGCAGAATTACGAAAAAGCTCGGAAAGTTGCTGAGAACAATCAGCCTTCCGCATCCCCTGCAACATCTAGCACAGCCCTACAACCCTCGCTTGAAGAGCTACATGTTCATCTCGAAAAGGCGCAGAATAAGCTCGAAAAGATGGAAGAAGCTCTTAAAGAAGCAAAGAGCAACACACCGGATGCAATAGAGAAACTGCAGCGTGCAGTAACTAAAAACAAAGTCAGAGTCGCGGCGGCGCAAGAGGCTTATGATCACGTACTCAAACAACAGCAAG
>NZ_LWFU01000091.1:0-437 GCF_001635135.1 Oleiphilus sp. HI0080 | reverse complement strand
CCACGGCTGATCAATTGCCACCCCCCCTTTTGGAGACATATGCGTATTCAAGCCCAACCCAAGAGTCACCCTCCAACTACTCGTAACCTCCCCTTGTAGCTCAACCAATATTCCCGCTACTTTCTTGCCATGAAGCCAAACATCATTAGGCCACTTCACACCAACCTCCTGATACCCCTCCTCTACCAATAGCTCAGCAACAGCGACGCCAACAACAATACTTAAACCCTGTAACTCAGATGTGCCTTTTACCCAATCGAAACACATACTCAAATAAAGGTTCTCAGCAAAAGGACTAGACCACACCCTCCCTCTTCGACCTCGCCCAGAGGTTTGCTGCTCGGCAAACAATATAGTATAAGGAGCATCCACTCCAAGGTAATTGTGGACGTCGCTATTCGTCGAAGAACAAGATAAAACATGATGGAGGGATACAG
>NZ_LWFU01000090.1:0-274 GCF_001635135.1 Oleiphilus sp. HI0080 | reverse complement strand
GAGCGATGCTACTGCGCAGGGGCCTTATTCGCTAAGCGCGATTCCGTTCATGAACTATGGTCATGATGCCGTTGGGGCAGGGCTTCAACATGATTATGACGACGATGATGAAGATCAACAGCAAAATGATGAGCAGGTGGCGTATGAACTGATGGATACCGTCACTACCGTTATGGGTATTGGTCCATTGTCGAGCGGAATAGAAGCGGACATTTCGATGGAGGGTTTTCGCCGGTTTGAGGGCGTTCCCACTATCTCGCTGCTTGAAGATGGA
>NZ_LWFU01000089.1:0-549 GCF_001635135.1 Oleiphilus sp. HI0080 | reverse complement strand
TCTAGCAAACTTTTTTAAGCCCCGTTCAAGTGACTCGTTCGCGTTTAGTTCGCGGGTCAAGCTTAGCCCAAGTGAAGCGCGCTCTATGGCCGATGAGTTCATATCGTCACTACACGTTCTTGATGCAGGTATCAAAGGGTCGATTGACGTTGCTGCAGCAGACATGGCGCGATGCAACAAAGACTCTTCGCGCAAAAAACGTATGCACTATAAGCGCATCAAAGAGCTTATGCAGGAGCAGCTTGGTGCGACGGAAGTCATTGGGCAAAGGGAAGCGACATCGACGGTTTACTACATTGAGCCGAGCGGTGCGTGGAATGACGATGAGGAAGAGGGTGGCGTATTGTATCTGTGTCGTTCGGTGTGCAATCCATCCGATCCAATTAATACGTGGACGTCTGAACGACTCATGGCTTTGAGCGCACATGCAGTCGGTCGCGCGTTTATGCGACGCTGTGCCTGGGCGACGGGCTATGCGGTGACGGCGGAATGTTTGGTTAAGGTGTTGGTCGATGTGTATGCGGGTTTTCAAAGCGCGCCCATGCCCGA
>NZ_LWFU01000088.1:0-491 GCF_001635135.1 Oleiphilus sp. HI0080 | reverse complement strand
TCAACAGTATCTAGTCCAAACATGACACCCTTTGCATTTACAGACTCGGGAATACCGTCCGTCATCATCAACAGAGAATCCCCTTCTTCCGCAGAGATACTCTCCATAGATGGATCAAAGGCGCTGTCATCCAATACGCCCAAAGGTAGATGTCGAGAAGAAACGAGATCAACCTGCTTTTTCGCGCTTTGGAGATGAAAGCAAAGAGGTAAACCTCCCGACCAAATCCTCATTTTGCTACCTGACGCATCAAGCTCAAGCAACAAGGCTGCGCAAAACATCGATCGCGGCAAAAATGCGCGGAGCGAGCGATTCATCTCTCGAATAATTGATGTGGAAGACTTCCCTTTGCGGGTCATGGTAAAGAACACTTGGGACAGAGGGATCGTTCCAATTGCTGCCGCCAAACCATGCCCGGTAATGTCTCCTAAAAAGACATACAGACCACCAAGAGGCTTCTCAGCAGATAGAAGAATATCGCCATTGAACGT
>NZ_LWFU01000087.1:0-16412 GCF_001635135.1 Oleiphilus sp. HI0080 | reverse complement strand
TCCAGCCGTGTAAAGCGGCGTTGTCTCATAATATCGGAAACCATAATTTAGTAATTTTTGAGTTTCTTTCACCCTTGCTTCTTCACTAGAAGTACCCATGACCACACTGATCAATCGCATATCATCGCGTTTGGCAGAGGACACTAAACAATAACCCGCTTCTTCAGTGTGCCCGGTCTTCAAGCCGTCGACTGATTTATCCCGCCACAAAAGACGATTCCGGTTAGGCTGCCGAATATTGTTGTACGTAAAGTACTTTTCTTTATAAACCGCGTATTGCTCTGGGTAATGCTGGATAATTGCTTTTGCCAGCAGAGCCATATCATGCGCAGTAGAGTAGTGACTATCCGATGGTAAACCAGTGGCATTCATAAAATTCGAGCCCGTCATACCAAGCTGGATAGCCTGCTGATTCATAATGTCGGCGAACGCCTCTTCGCTACCAGCGAGGTATTCTGCAAGCGCAATACTTGCATCGTTACCTGATTGAATGATGACGCCTTTCAATAGATCCTCAAGAAGGACTTTCGTGCCTTCTTTGATGAACATTTTAGAGCCCCCCGTGCGCCATGCTTTAACGCTAACGGGTACCTCGTCCGTTAACGACACATTGCCTTGAGCGATTTCACTCTCGACGATATAAGCCGTCATCATCTTGGTAAGGCTTGCCGGCGGCAATGACTCGTTAGCATTTTCCTCAATAATTATTTCGCCCGTTGTCGCATCCATCAAAACGTACGAACTTGCGCCAACCTGAGGCGGTGCGGGTATCAGCGCCGGCTTCGAAGCCGCCGAGGAAGCAAAAAGAGCTAGCAACAAAAGTGAAGTAAACGTGCTGCTGAAACGGAGTATTCTCATCATTGAAATACCTAAAAACCCCTAAAATTTATTTTACGATTTGTGTTTCGCAAGTCTAGCGTATATGGCCTTGCGAATCACCCGAGAACATTGATTCAACGTGACTTATTAGGCGTCGGGCGCCTTTATCGAACGAGTAATAACTTGTGGCTTACCAATTCCTTCCTTCGTTAACACGAGCGCAGCCTTTTTGGCTACACTTTCTGATTCAAAGGGCCCCACTCGAACACGATACAAAAGACCTCGATCTGTCTCTGTATCCGCTAAAAAAACAGTTTGGCCTTTGAGCACAGCTTCCGTTCTCTTTCTCATGGCCTCTGCCAGATCGTAGCTCGAAAACGCGGCCACCTGTAAAAATGGCGCTAACCGATCTTCTACAACGACAGCCGAGCCAACGCCCGAATTCTGTGGCGATTTTTTACTCGTTGGCTGGGTCATTAATCGCTCAAGTTGAACTCGTGCCGTACCCTTGTCTTTAAAGCCTAGCTTGATTGCTGCAGCATAGGACAGATCAATAATTCGGTCACTATGAAAGGGCCCTCGATCGTTTATTCTAACCACTAACTGACGGTTGTTTTCTAGGTTAGTTACTTGAACATAACTTGGAAGAGGCAAGGATTTATGCGCCGCTGAAAAGCTATACATATCATAAATTTCGCCATTTGATGTGAGCTCACCGTGGAACTTAAGGCCATACCAAGAGGCATAACCTTCCTCTTGATACGCCGCGTCTGCCGCGAGCACCCGATAAGTCTTCCCTCGAACCTCGTAAGTCGCCGAATTCCCCTGCCGACTTAAGGGCTCCCACTTGGGCTCAACCAACGGGACATTACTCGCATCAAACTGACCAGATGGCTCTGCATCTTGGTCAATTTTATATCGACTCGGTTTCGTTGAGCATGCAACCAAAACAACACACGCAACAACTACAGCAACGACGCGAATCATCTGGCCTCAAAAATCTCTTTAGAGAGCTGATAGACGGCCATCGCATATAAATGACTATGGTTATAGCGCGTAATTACGTAAAAATTATGCCATGCCAACCATGTTTCTTGTCCCTCATCGCCTTGCAAGTCTAAAATCTTAACCGCCGCGTCATCAGGAACCTCTTCAAAACCAAGCAAACCCTTCGCTCTTAGGTCGGCCATCTGATATTTCGGCTTCAAGCTTTTGTTCAGCAGTCCTTGGTAATCAAGATCAGATAAGTCAGCCCTTTCAGCAACCGGTTTTCCCTCATGCCAACGATGCTCTTTAAAGTAATTCGCAACGCTGCCAATGGCATCTACCGGGTTATTCAAAATATCAACAACCCCATCACCATCAAAGTCAACAGCGTAATGCCGATAACTGCTAGAGATAAATTGGCCGTAGCCCATCGCGCCCGCATAGGAACCTTTCAGATCGGCAACGTTAAAACCCTGCTCACGCGCCAGCAGGAACATCTGAGTCAATTCTTTCGTAAAGAATTTGCCACGCGGTTCATAGTCAAACCCTAGCGTTGTAAGCGCATCGAGAACACGATAACTTCCCTTGTTCTGTCCATACCGAGTTTCTACGCCGATAATTGCCGTAATGATCTCTTTAGGGACTCCAAACTCCGACTCTGCGCGCTCGAGCACAGCTGCATATTTGAGCATAAACTCTTTGCCGAAACGGATACGCTTCTCAGTTAAAAAGATCTTTGAATACTCTGCCCAATTGAGTCTCTTCTCCGCGGGCCGAGAAATGGCTTTCAAAATAGATTCTTTTCGCTCAGCCTGCTTCAGAGTATCCCGCAAAAACCCCTCTTCAAACCCGTGTTCATTAACCATCTTATCGATAAACGACTGCGCAAGAGGGTGCTCAGAATAATCCGCCCGAACCACTCCAGACGCAAAAACCATTAGCACCAAAAGACCGACAAACTTCATTTTCACACTACATCCGTTATCTTGAAGAAATGAGGGCTTAGTGTAGTGCGAGCTCAACATCCATGGCTACGATCATGGGCAACTTTCTAATTAAGATTTGGTAGGCTTTAGCGCGACAAAAATCGGCGATGAGTATGAATGGACATGATAACGCCGAAAGCCGCCATCAATGTAATGACTGAAGTACCGCCATAGCTGACTAGTGGAAGTGGAACTCCAACAACCGGGAGGATACCGCTCACCATACCAATGTTTACAAACACATAAACAAAGAACGTCAATATCAGGCTTCCAGCTAGCAATCGGCTATACGAATCCTGCGCTTTAACGGCGATATATAAGCCTCTTACAACAATTAAAAAATACAAGAACAACAGACCAAGCACGCCCAAAAAACCAAACTCTTCGGCACAAACCGCAATAATAAAATCGGTATGACTTTCCGGAAGAAAATTTAACTGGGATTGCGTACCTTCCATCCAGCCTTTTCCGGTCAGACCTCCAGACCCGATCGCCGTCTTCGATTGAATGATATTCCACCCGGCGCCCAAAGGATCGCTCTCGGGATCCAAAAAGGTAAGTACCCGCTGCTTCTGGTAATCACGCATGACAAACGTCCACATAATTGGAGCGAAAGACGCAACAATCACCGCAAAACCTGTCACTATCTTCCAAGATATACCAGCAAACAAAATGACAAAAAGACCAGCAGAAGCGATAAGGATGGAGGTACCAAGATCTGGTTGCTGCACGATCAAAAAAACAGGAACAAAAATGAGAAAAAGAGCGCCTAACACATCTTTAAAGCTCGGCGGCAAATAGCGGCTTGATAAATACCACGCAGCCATCATCGGCACGATCAATTTCATCAACTCCGATGGCTGAAAACGGGGCAAGCCAGGTAACTGCAACCAACGCTGAGCCCCTTTTGCGCCGACCCCATAAAACATCACGCCCAAAAGTGCTAGCACACCTAGAACAAACAACACCACTGACCAACGCTTGAAAAAACTGGGTTCGAACTGAGCGACCACTATCATGACACCGAAGGCGGCTACAAAACGGATGGCCTGACGCTCTACATGCACCCAGCTTTCGCCACTCGCACTATAAAGAATTGCAAGACCAACTACAGCGAGCACCAGTAGAAGACAGAGCAATATAGGATCAATATGCAGCCGATAGAAGAGCGATTTTCCTTTGCCTAAGTGGTGCTCCGCTCCAGGCATATGCCTTAAAAAATCACCCCTCATCGCAGCCCTACCAATTCGTCGTCATGAGACAACTTTAAAATCCATTCATCGAACAGTGCTCGCGCAATCGGCGCTGCCGTGCTGCTTCCGCCACCACCATTCTCAACTACAACGGCCACAGCTATTTGAGGGTCGTCCGCCGGTGCAAAGCCGATAAACAATGCATGATCACGGTGCCGCTCAGCGAGCGCTTCCGCGTCATATTCTTCGCCTTGAGCAATTGCGACCACTTGAGCTGTTCCCGTCTTCCCTGCGATACGATACTCGGCATTACGCCCACTTCCTCTCGCCGTGCCTTTTTTTGAATGCATAACGGCCTCCAAAGTGTCGACGATATACTCCCATAAGTCCGGTTTATTGAGCTTAATATCCTGACCTTGGTCAACGCGCTGATTCAACACGATAGATCCATCCTTGGTACTTTTGAGCAATCGAGGCGCCTTCCATACCCCTCGACTCGCAAGCGTTGCAGTCATTGTGGCTAGCTGCATCGGCGTAGCCAGCATAAAGCCCTGACCAATCCCCATATTAAGCGAATCTCCCGGGTACCAAGCTAAGCCACGCCAAGCGCGCTTCCACTCTCGGCTGGGCAAGATACCTGAACGCGCTTCTGACACATCGAGCGCGCGATTCTCACCAAAACCAAAGTAACCAAGGTAACGGGACATTTCATCGACGCCGAGCTTGAACGCTAGATCATAAAAATAGACATCACACGACTGAGCAATCGAATCCAGCAAATTGACCTTGCCATGCCCTTCTCGCTTCCAATCACGATAGATTCTTTCATCATTCTTGAGCTGGTAACGACCATAATCCATAATCGTGTAATCAACTGTAGTTGCCCCAGTATCAAGCCCCGCCAAACCAATCACTTGTTTTATCGTAGACCCCGGCGGGTACTGACCTTTTAAAGCACGGTTGAACAGAGGCGTGTCGAGAGAGTCTCTTAACTCGGCATAACTTTTGTGATCGATTCCAGTGACAAACTTATTCGGGTCATAGCTCGGCGTACTTACTTGGGCAATAATTCCCCCAGTCGACGGTTCAATTGCAACTAACGCAGCGCGGCGCCCCTCTAAAAGCTCGATCGCTCGAGCTTGTAAGCGCGAATCCAGATGCAACACAAGGTCTTTTCCGGGTTCGGGCTCGACCTGATCAAGACTCCTTAAAATTCGATTGCTAGCGTTAATTTCTACTGTTTCAAAGCCAACCGTTCCATGCAATTCTCCCTCATAAAAACGCTCTACTCCAACCTTGCCGATATAGTTCGTTGCCGAATAATTGCCTTGATCCAGCTTCTCAAGCTCTCTTTCATTAATTCGTCCGACATAGCCAACAGAGTGCGCGGTCATCTCCCCAAGCGGATAGAATCTTGCTAGCTCCGCCTCTATCTCAACACCTAGCAAATTGTGCCGACGAACCTCAATCCTCGCCACTTCCTGCTCATCCAAATTACTCTTCAAGATAACGGCCTGGTAGGGTCTGCGCGGGCGCTTTAAGCGCTTGTGAAACCCTTGAATGTAGCGCTCATCAATATCGATGATAGCCTCCAGACGTTCGATCAACACATCAAGGTCATCCACCAACTCAGGAATGATGGCCAAGCTGGAGATGGTGCGATTATCAGCTAGAAGCACTCCGTTACGGTCATAGATCAGCCCTCTCGTTGGCGCAACAGAACGCAGCTGCATCCTGTTTTTATCGGAGAGCGTTTGGTAGTGACCGTGATTCGTCACCTGCAAGTGATACATACGAACAACAAGACCCACCAGCATTGCCAAAACAATGAGCAGCGCAATAACACTGCGAACTGCGAAAATACTTTTTTCACGGTTCGCGTCTTTAATATGATGGGTATTGCGCACGAAGGAAGGATGCCCTGTTTAATTATGTTCTTATTTCGAACTGCTAGGCTCGATGGTAGGGATGATTTTGATTGATTGAGTAGGCGCGGTAAAGCTGTTCCGCTAAAAGAATCCTTACTAGAGGATGAGGAAGTGTCAAAGGTGAGAGCGACCATTGTTGGTTTGCTCTATCGCGACACTCGTCACTAAGGCCATCCGGCCCTCCCACCAGCAGACACACATTATCGCCGCGCATCTGCCAACTTTCGAGTTCGCAAGCCACCTGCTCAGTAGTCCAAGGCTTGCCTTTCACTTCTAGCGCCACGACCCAGTCTCGATCGGCAATAGAGGTTAAAATCGCATTACTCTCAGACTGAATCGCTCGCTTGAGATCTGCCCCCTTCGAACGATTCCCCAAGGGAATTTCGACAAACTCCAACTTCAGTTCTCGCGGAAGTCGCTTCGAAAATTCTTCAGTTCCCGCTACGACCCATTTAGGCATCTTCGTGCCAACCGCGATAACCTTAACTTTCATTAGTTTAGTCGAGCACTATCCGTGGGCATTACCCCTTCGTCAGCGGAGCCGAGCCAAAAACGCTCTAAATCATAAAACGTGCGCGTTGCCGGCATCATAACGTGCACAACCACGCCACCTAAGTCGACCAAGATCCAATCTGAGCTTGACTCGCCTTCAATACCCACAGGTTTGATCCCGCGGTCTTTTGCTTCGCTTATTACGTTATCTGCTAGGGATTTGACATGTCTAGAGGAGGTTCCGGACGCGATCACCATAAAATCGGTTACGCTGGTACGGGGCTTAACATCGAGGATGCTTATATTGTCGGCTTTCAGGTCTTCAAGCGCTTCAATAACGAGGTCTTTCATTTCTTCTGCTTGCATATTTGTCAGGCTATACCTCACGACAGAGATTAATAATAAAGGCGATTATTACAGATAATCTGATGAACCGCATCAGGAACGAGATATTTAATGCTCAAATTTTGAGCTATTTTACGTCTAATGACAGAACTCGAGATTTCGAGCTGCGTCACGTCAAGCAAATACACCTTGCCTGCTCCACATTCTTCCAATTCTGCCACAGTGCTGGCGAACTCGAAGCCCAATCGACGAAAAACGTCCTCTAGCTCAAAGCTTGAGTAGTCAGGTCGCTTCAAGACAACCATATGACAAAGCTCGGCAAGCTCGTCTGCTTTATACCAGGAATCCAAACCCAAGGCTGAATCGGTACCAATTGCCATTACGATTGGCGAGTTCCCACCCTTCGAGAGCTTGCTTAGAGTGGTAAAAGAGTCACTCACACCCTCTCTCTCAAGCTCGCAGGCGTTCACAGCAAGGCGGGCGTCGCCTTCTACTGCGGCCTGAATCAAAGACAGACGAGCTTCAGCCGACACGTTTAGCTGGGATTTATGAAGAGGAATCTTACACGGAACAATATCTACACAGCGACCCGAGAACGCCTCAGAAAGCTCCGTTGCGATTCTTAGATGCCCGATATGAATCGGGTCAAAGCTGCCACCGAAAATAATCTTCATTAATGACTAACTACGCACGTGCCCGTCACCAAGAACAACATACTTCTCTGATGTTAGCCCCTCAAGACCAACTGGCCCGCGCGCATGAATTTTATCCGTAGAAATTCCAATCTCCGCCCCCAGCCCGTATTCAAACCCATCCGCAAAGCGCGTAGAGGCGTTAATCATCACCGAGCTCGAGTCAACACGAGTCAAAAACTCACGACCACGAGTGTAATTCTCTGTAACGATAGAGTCGGTGTGGTGCGAACCATAACGATTAATATGCGCTATCGCCTCATCAAGCGAACTGACAACCTTAATCGACAGTATTGGCGCCAAATATTCCGTTTCCCAATCCTGCTCAGTTGCTGCAACGCAATTGGAAAGAATCGCTTGCGTTTTCGAGCATCCGCGAAGCTCAACACCTATGTCGTTATATGCAGCTTCTAAACGCGGAAGAAGCTCTTTCGCCCTTGCTGCGTCAACGAGCAAGGTTTCCATCGTATTGCATGTACCGTAACGATGGGTCTTCGCATTAATCGCTATGCTCTGTGCTTTTTCCGCGTCTGCAAACTCATCAAGATAGACGTGACAAATCCCATCCAGATGTTTAATCACGGTTACTTTTGAATCACGACTGATACGCTCGATCAAGCCCTTGCCTCCGCGAGGTACAATGACATCAACATACTCAGGCATGGTAATCATCTCACCTACTGCCGCACGATCAGTCGTCTCGACTACCTGCACAGCTGTCTCGGGCAGACCTGCTATTTTGAGCCCCTCTGCAATACACGCTGCCACAGCTTGATTCGAATGAATCGCCTCGGAACCACCACGAAGAATCGTTGCATTACCGGACTTAATACAAAGACTTGCAGCCTCAACCGTTACATTCGGTCGCGACTCATAAATGATACCAATCACGCCAAGCGGTACACGCATTTTGCCCACTTGAATACCGGAAGGCATGTATTTCAAATCGTTTATAACGCCGATAGGGTCAGCGAGCGCTGCAACTTGCTTGAGACCTTCGATCATTGTGTCGATTCTACCGACGGTCAGCTCCAAGCGATCGAGCATGGCCGGTTCGAGCCCATTCGCCTTTCCATTTTCTAGATCTTGCTGATTCGCCGCGACCAAATCAGCACGACGCTGATCCAGTATTTCTGCGGTTGCTAATAAAGCGCGATTTTTCTTTGCAGTGCTTACCGCGCCCATCTCCGCAGCAGCAGCACGAGCCGATTGGCCCAGATCAGACATATATTCTTTTACGTTCATGAGTGTCTCTAACAGAATTACATCAAGGCAAGGCCTTGCCGTGAAATCGAAAAGAGCGATTATACGCGCCTCTAACCAGAATGACGAATCCATAATTTACGCAAAAACAAACGCATATACATATTCCAAAAAGATACGACCAGATTGCCTTGAAAGGTTTTTTAGGAATAAATGCTTCTGGTATAGTGCGCCAATCAAATATCGATCATTTCGTCTTAGCTATGAGATACAAACACTATGTCTGACCACAAAATGACGCACCTAAAGCAACTCGAAGCCGAGAGCATCCACATTATTCGAGAAGTTGCGGCAGAATTCGACAACCCCGTTATGCTTTATTCCATTGGCAAAGATTCAGCGGTGATGCTGCATCTCGCCAGGAAAGCTTTCGCCCCAGGAAAACCGCCATTCCCATTAATGCACGTAGACACGACTTGGAAGTTTAAAGAAATGATCACGTTTCGCGAGGAAACAGTCGCGAAGTACGGGTTCGATCTGATCGTCCATACCAATCAAGAAGGTGTTGATGCAGGCGTGGGTCCGTTCACTCACGGGAGCGCGAAGCACACAGACATCATGAAAACCCAGGCGCTTAAACAAGCATTGAACAAGTATAAATTTGATGCTGCTTTCGGTGGTGCTCGCCGCGATGAAGAGAAATCTCGTGCAAAGGAGCGCGTGTATTCATTTCGTGACGAAAACCACCGCTGGGATCCCAAAAACCAGCGTCCAGAGCTTTGGAACATTTACAACGGCAAAATCAATAAAGGAGAGAGTATTCGAGTATTCCCCCTCTCAAACTGGACAGAGCTAGATATCTGGCAATATATCCACCTTGAGGGCATTGAGCTCGTTCCACTTTACTTCGCAGCCAAGCGTCCAGTCGTCGAGCGCGATGGCACACTCATTATGGTCGACGATGATCGCATGCCGCTCAAAGAGGGCGAAGTCCCAGAGATGAAATCAGTTCGATTCCGCACCCTTGGCTGCTATCCGCTTACTGGCGCAGTAGAGTCAGAAGCCGCCACACTGACGGACATCATCCAGGAAATGCTGCTTACAACAAGCTCAGAACGCCAAGGTCGCGTTATCGACCATGATCAGGCTGGCTCAATGGAGCAGAAGAAACGCGAAGGCTATTTTTAGGCGTTGTTTAAGACGCTCAAGCAACCAATTCAAGATGGACAAGGCCGTTATCGGCCAAACTAGAGAGTATTACATGTCACACCAATCCGAATTAATTAGTGAAGACATCAACGAATATCTAAAGCAACACGAGCAAAAAGAGCTTCTACGCCTTCTTACTTGCGGCAGTGTTGACGACGGCAAAAGCACCCTCATCGGTCGACTCCTTCACGACTCGCAAATGATTTACGAAGATCAGCTCGAAGCGATTCGCAAAGACAGCGTTAAAAGCGGCACAAACGAAGGCGAGATAGATCTCGCTCTTCTTGTTGATGGCTTACAAGCAGAGCGCGAGCAAGGTATTACAATCGATGTCGCGTATCGCTATTTTTCAACGGCCAAGCGCAAGTTTATTATTGCTGACACCCCTGGACACGAGCAGTATACGCGTAACATGGCGACAGGCGCTTCGACCGCCGATCTCGCAATCATATTGATTGATGCTCGCCAAGGAGTGCTCACCCAAACTCGACGCCATAGCTTCATCGCATCTTTATTAGGGATCAAGCACGTCGTTGTGGCCATCAACAAAATGGATCTTGTTGATTATAATGAAGGCCGTTATAACGAGATAAAAGACGACTACCTTAGCTTTACCTCTCAACTGGGTATGCATGACATTCGTTTTGTACCCATCTCAGCGCTGAAAGGCACGAACGTTCTGACGAATAGTGAGCTTACTCCGTGGTTCAAGGGCGAACCTTTAATGCAGATCCTCGAGAACGTAAAGGTAGCCGACGACAAAAACTTTAAAGACTTCCGACTTCCTGTTCAGTATGTAAATCGCCCCAACCTAAACTTTCGAGGATTCTGCGGCACGATTGCGTCCGGGGAAATCAACAAAGGTGACGAAGTCATCGCTCTTCCCTCGAACAAGCGAAGTACCGTGAAATCAATTGTTACCTATGATGGCGACATAAGCAGCGCCTTTGCAGGACAGGCAATTACGCTCACACTAAACGATGAGATTGACGTTTCGCGCGGCGACACTTTAGTTAAATCAGACAGTATTCCTAGCGTTAGCCAAAGCTTTTTAGCCAACATTGTCTGGATGAGCGAAGACGCAATCTCACCAGGAAAGCTAATCGATATTAAGCTAGGTTCAAGCACATCATCAGGATCTATTCGAAGAATTGAACATGCCGTTGATGTAAACACATTTGAAGAGCAGCCGGCGACAGAACTCAACCTGAACACAATCGCGAAGTGCGAACTTATGCTCAGTCAACAAGTGGTTTTTGACCCTTATGATCAAAGCAAGTACACCGGCTCATTCATTCTAATCGACCGACTTAGTAACGTAACGGTGGGCGCAGGAATGATCGTTGAAGAAACTGATCATTCAGCTAGTGATGATTGGACTCCGGTAACCGCTGATGAAAAAACGCGTCGCTACGGCCATACCGGCAGAACTATTCTGGCCACTGGCTCAAAAGGTAATGAGCTTGCAAGAGCGATAGAACGACGCCTCTTCGATGCTGGTAAAACCACCATTTGCATTAGCGCAGACGAATTGAGCTCGGAAGCACTGAATAAATGTGCACAAGCATTGAATAATGCAGGACTCATCGTCGTGGTCGCAGCCCAAGACCTAAAAGATTTTGATGACAAGGTTTCAGCTGACTCAGAAGCTGATATCATTGCCGCCCTCAAAAATCTTTAATCATGCGGGCTGAGGTTACTTCTTCAACCTCAGCCCGACACGACCTGCTAAGCGTTTTAAAAGGGCATTATGGCGATTCGCAACCTTGTTTTTCATAAACTTACTCGCTGGCAAGACGACCAGCCCTCCTCGATTACTCACGGGGCTTTAATAGATTCCCCTAACGCAGACCACCAAGCGCTTTTTAGCCAATTTAAAAAACTATTCCAGTTTAGAGCAGGCAAACTGTTCGGTGAATTTAACAGCGAGAGCGCAGAAAGCCACTTCAAGCCCTGGCTACAAGAAGTAATCAATGGCAGCTTAAGCTTTCTAAGCTTTAGTGAAAAATATCTCAGCCAGCTAAAAGAGTTAGTTGATAAGACGCCCGAATCTGTGGAACGGCATGTACTGATGATCGACGAGGATCACGCAGACGGCGATCGTTTCTGGATCTTCCTTTTGGAAGATTCAAGCGGCTTGATGCTTGAAAGTGACCAAAACCTGAGCACAGTTGATTATCTGAACACATCCAAGCTGGAGCTAGCAGTAAAGGTCGACGCAACTTCTTGGCAATCAGGAGATGGTCATTCTCCGTACCTTACAGTTATAAAGGGCCGCGGCGCGGCAAAACTCGGTGAAGCTTTCGTTCAAAGCATCGGCTTCCAAAGCAGTATAGACACACAAAAAGAAACCGAAACACTGATGGAAGTGCTTGCTAGTTACACCAAGGACAGCTCACCGGAAGAGTCGACACAGGTCAGACAACGCGCTTATGATTTTTGCGTGGAACAGCAGCAGCTTGGCGAGGCAGTTCCCTTGACAGAGTTGTCTGGTTATCTAGATGAAAATCAACCCTCTCGCTTTGCGCAATATGCAGAAGAGCGCGCGCGCATCGCCCCGGAGAAAGAGCTTCGCCCTGATACACGCAAACTAAAGCACCTCGTGCGAATGTCGGGCAAAGGAAATGGTTTAAGCCTCTCTTTCTCTTCTGATCTTTTTCAGCAAACAATCCTCTACGACGAACAGTCTGACACGCTCACGATTACATCGATTCCTAAAACATTAAAAAAACAACTAACCGAATATCTAAAAGAAAAACAAGACTAACAAGTGTCTGATACGGAATGACAACAGGATCACGCGCTAAAGGCCATGCCGTGTGTATAATGCAGCAACTTTTAGCGCGAACTTACACTAAAAACAATGAAATCGCTTAGATTAACCATTCTTACTCTCGCCCTTGCCTTCTTAAGCGGCTGCGCCGCAATCACAATTACCGAGAGCGGCGACCCAGACTTCTTATATCGCCCTCATTATAAAGAAAGTAAACCGTTCTTCTTTTGGGGTATGTTGGGCGAACACCGCGTGAACACGCAAGAAATTTGTCGCGGCCGGCCAGTTGTGCAAATGCAAACAAAATTTGAGCCGATGGACATTCTCTACGCCACAATAACGCTCGGTATCTATATGCCACGAACGGCAAAAGTCTGGTGCGAAAGAAAGGTTGTAGCGGAATGAAACTAATTCAAGCGATTTATAAAGCCCCGAAACGCTTAACGCCGATTATTTGTGCAGCATGCCTGCAAGCTTGCGCGGTGATCCACTTTGAAAACGGGCCAGTCGTGCCTGATCCAAGCCCTGACATCGGCTTTGACTGGACGCTTGGCTTGCTCTCAGACTCTGATGCAATGCCAAATTTACAATACGATGCCGCAAGCAGCATCCGTTATCGTCGCTGGTATCACCACGCGATATTTTCACTAGCAGAAATCAGCAACCCACTTCAGTTGAAAGTCGATTGTTCAGGCCTTGAATGGAACCAAATTACTACCGAAGTCACACCAACAGACTTCATCGTCGGGCTGACCGACAATATCCTGCTATACAACGCAAATTCGTGGGCTCTCGATCTCTGGTCTCCCTGGAGCATTGAGTACTCTTGCAGAGACCGGCGCCGATAAGAATTTTTAGCTAAAAGGCCTTTTTATACGCTTTTACAACTAAACCAAAAAGCAAGATCGCACTCAAACCCAAGCCCAACCCCATGCCACTCCAGACACCAACGGGCCCAAACTTCTCACCCAAAAAATATGCAGCAGGGAAACCTAGCCCCCAGTAACTAATTGTCGCAACAATAGTTGGAGACGCCCCAAGCTTAAAGCCTCGGAGCACTCCCATAAGCACAACTTGCCAACCGTCAACCAACTGAAAAAGCGCACCGACAAAAAGCATTAAGCTTGCAGTTGCTAGCAGAGACTCGAACTCCTGTACTGCGAGCTCATCATCCACAAAAAAAGCAACTAGCATATCCGGCAATAACCAAAACACTAGCCCAGCGCACGTCGCAGTTACACTCGCAATCACCAAACCATATTGAATAATCTGTCTAGTCTCGTGCGGGTTTCCTGCGCCGAAATGCTTCCCCACCTTGACCGATACAGCCTGCGACAAACCTAAGGGCAGCATGAACGAAAGCGTCACGCATTGCAGAACAATTTGATGCGCTGCCAGAGCATGAGCCCCCATCGCACCCACCAATAACGCAGCCGCTGAAAACATTCCGACCTCCATCGCATGCGCGATGGCAATTTGCAATCCAAGCCGATAGGTCTCAATCACACTAGAAACCCGAAAATGCTTCCAGTCACGCCAAAATTTGAAAGGCTTGAATGCCTCTTTCTGATAGATAAAAACAGCCATCGCTACGGCCATCATAATTGAGACGATCAACGTTCCAGCTGCGACGCCCTGCACTCCCATTTCAGGAAGCCCGAAGCTACCAGTCATTAATGCATAGCTAATTGGATAGTTGGATGCCGCTGCAAGAATGCTAACCGGCAAAACAGCACTTGAATCCCCCAACCCTAGAGCCAAGCTTCTCAAAAGAATAAAGCAAAATGCCGGTAACAACGCCCAAACCACCACATCAAGATAAGCGGTGGTAATCGGCAGAATATTTGGATCTTGACCAAGGGCAAGTAAAATCGGCGTCGCGTTCACAATCAGCAAGCCAAACACCAGAGACAATATTAAGACCGAGCAGACACCTGAGAGCAGCGCGGTGTGTATGCCCTCCGCTTTATTTTGACCAAATTCAAAAGCAATAAGATTGGCTGTAGCCGTCAGCACACCTATGCCAACGATATGAAAAAACTGGAACACCATGGTCCCCAAAGCCCCGCCTGCAAGGACCTCGACACCAAGTTTTCCAAGCAAGACCGTATCGACGAACCCCATTGAGGCAAACGCCAACTGACCAACGATCATTGGCAATGCCAACTTAACCAGCTTTGTGATCACTCGCTCGGATTATCCAGTCTATCTGCGCGAACTCGCGCATACCATTGTGAAGGATTGATGATTTCGCCGTCGTCTGGCGAAACGGGAGGATAGTCCAATTCATGCTCATGACAATATTTGGCGATGTTCGGGTGCGCCCAACGAAAGAATGTCCGCTCATACTCATGGCGATCAAGCCGAGGTCTATCGTACATTCCCGCTGACTGCCTCTGCCGCTGAGCTTCACTAAGAATAATCGCTGCCGCTACAGACACATTGAACGATTCAACCATTCCCATCATAGGTATAATAATATGCCTGTCGACAAGTTCAGCTGCCTCATCGCTTACACCTTGTTTTTCATTGCCAACTAGGATCGCACAAGGACGCGTATAGTCGACTTCGCGAAAATCAACTGCCTCCTTGGACAAATGCGCAGCATATACTTGATAAGATTGATCTTGGAGATGAGATATGCCGTCTCGCAGGGACTCATGTCGCTGAATATTCACCCAGCGATCACTACCCATGGCTGTCCCGGAGTAAGGTCGGTGCTTATCCCAAGGCCAGACCATGTGCAATTCATGCATGCCCACCGCATCACCGGTTCTGACCAAAGCGGCGATATTCCGAGGCTTATGTATTTGCTCCGCCAGCACCGTTAGGTCTGGCTGACGGCGATCCAATGTTTGCCTTAGTTTAAGGTAACGCTCTGGAGTCATATAACAAATGGGCGTAGGAGAATAATCCAAATATTTAGTACCGCCATACCGAGGATAGAGAGCCAAGTTAGAATCGTTCCGTAAAAGCGCCCAGTGCTTAACCCATCAACACGCGACAAGCCCCAAGCATGCATAACGCGACCAAGTACCAACATGCTCCCGAGAATATTCGTCAAAATCGGGTTTAGGTGGTTTAGTTCCAACATAAGAAGAAGCAATAACGCTAAAGGTACGTTTTCTAACGCATTAGCATGCGCGCGGATGGCGCAGCGCATTGCAACAGAACAGTCGGTTTGCTCTGTACTTTTCTTTTCAGCTCTTCGAAAGACCGTTACCCTATAGCCTAAAAATATAATCAAGATCGCTAGCAAACCCGCGTACATAGGCGCAAAACGCAACATTGAAATACCCATTATTTTCTCCTAACTATTATTTTTTGGTGCTAGGCCCGCCAGGAAATTGCGTTACCTGACTAGGCTTAACTTTCGGCGTACCGCACTGCTCTACCTCGTCAATACGGACGACGGCATTCATTGGAATAAAAGTTCGATTAACACCCGCAAATTCATTCTTGAGCCGCTCTTCACTCGGATCAACAAGCAATTGCGAACGCTCTCCAAACAAAATTTCCTCAACCTCTATGAAACCATACATATCAGACGGAAAAACGTGCGAAGCGAAGATTTCGAACACTTCGTCCTGATTATAAAAAACGACTTTGTATGTTTTCTTACTCTGCATAAAAATACTATCAACTTCCTAAGCGATCTTGAGGGCGGCGAATCATAGCAAAATTACGACTCAGAAAGCGACCTAAACGCTTATAAAACAGCCTACAAAACGGACACAAAACAAACAAAAAATCGCTATAATTCAGACGTCGTGGGCGCTATAATT
>NZ_LWFU01000086.1:0-1171 GCF_001635135.1 Oleiphilus sp. HI0080 | reverse complement strand
AAATCGAAGTCGCGATCTTACGCTGATATTTTTGTGTCTTAAGACGACGAGACTCAGCAGGATTCGAAATAAAACCCGTCTCCACCAAAATAGACGGGATATCAGGCGACTTAAGAACAGCAAAACCCGCCTGCTGCACCTGTGACTTGTGCAATCGCGCGACACCGCCAAGCGAGCTAAGTACCTTGTCGCCGACCGAAAGACTAGCCTTCAGGCTCGCAGTAGAGCTTAGATCAAGCAGCACTGAGGCAAGCATATCGTCATGATCACCTAGCTTTACACCACTACCACCAATTAAATCAGACGCATTCTCTTTCTTTGCTAGCCAGCGAGCCGTCTCACTCGAAGCCCCTCGCAAAGACAAGGCGTAAACAGAGGCACCATTAGCCTGAGCGCGCGTAAATGCATCCGCATGTACAGATACAAACAAATCTGCGTTGCGCTTTCGCGCAATTTCTGTGCGTTTACGAAGCCCAATGTAATAATCGGTCTCCCGTGTTAGGTACGCTTTATACCCTTGTACCGCATTAATCTGGCGCACCAACTCTTTTGAAATCGCCAAAACTACGTCTTTCTCACGCACTTTGCCTGGCCCAATAGCACCCGGATCTTCGCCACCATGCCCTGGATCAACGACCACAACGACATCCCGTCTGCCGTCTACGATATCCAGTTTTTTCACAGGTTTAGACGCGCTCTTTGCACTCTTTGGATACAAATCGATCACCAAACGATTTCCGTACTGGTCGTTGGGTGCTAAAAGAAAACTCTTTGGCTTCACCTGCTGCTTCATGTCCAGAACGATACGAAGATCTGAACCATTACGCACCGCACTGCGAATTGACTTAACCGGAGATGCCGCAAGATCAAGCGTATCAANACGCGTTTTCTTTTTAGCGCCTTTCAGATCAATCACCACACGCTCTGGATTTTGCAAAGTCATTAGTTTGTGACTGACAGATGACCCAAGATCTAAAACCAAGCGCGAATGATCCGGCGCGTTCCACAGCCGAATTTCCTTTACATCAACCGGCTTTGCCGCAACGGACGAGACCGAAACCAACAATATTGAACATGCAGCGATGAATCTCAGAACACTAGACATGAAACACCTCGTTCTCAAACTCCACAACATCAACACAACTAGAAGCCGCGACCTTGCCATCACAAA
>NZ_LWFU01000085.1:0-383 GCF_001635135.1 Oleiphilus sp. HI0080 | reverse complement strand
TATCGGATGCGACGCCGGAAAAACATCTTGAATGGTATCAATGACAAATGAACCAACCGAAGAAGTGCCCGGGACTTGTGTGCCATAAGGACCCACTCTCAAAAGGATATCCAACACACCATCCGGACCAAGACGCTTCATCGCCTGATACTGGCCAAGCTCTTTCACGTTATCGAGCAGACTGCCGCCAGAGGCAAAACGATGCGTGAGCTCAAGCAGTATCTCCCAATCATGCTTGGTGTTTTTTCCTGGCTCAAACAATGCAGGAGAGTACTTCGCGACATTCCGAACGCTGAGCAGGTTGAATACAACATCGTAACGGGATTGTTCAAGCTGGCTACTACCCGGCAGAATCAAATCGGCATGTTTTGTTGTCTCATTGA
>NZ_LWFU01000084.1:0-285 GCF_001635135.1 Oleiphilus sp. HI0080 | reverse complement strand
TCGGTGCTGAAACGAAGTATTTGTGGCCAACGAGTTCGTAAAGCCCATCTGTGTTTCCATCAATAGGGAAGGCACGAGTGGAGTTCCTTCTAACATCTGAGCCGCCCTGCTTCTCAGTCATTGCCATCCCAATGGTGACGCTGTCTTTCTGAAAATGGGGTATATTTCGAGGGTCGTAAGTTCGGTTTAGGATTTTGGGTGCCCAAATATCATAAAGCTCGGGTTGGTGTTTAAGGCTTGCAATCGCCGCGGAAGTCATTGTTATAGGGCAACCATGTCCCGCCT
>NZ_LWFU01000083.1:0-557 GCF_001635135.1 Oleiphilus sp. HI0080 | reverse complement strand
GTTCGAATGAGTACTCAAAGCAGAGTTAATTTCGATGGTAGGCTTCTTCCACAATGGGAGCGAATTGATCGATATAACATTTTTTACGTTAGCCCCTTTTACGATTATTCCTCTAGCTCGGTCGATGACCTTATGCACGAAAGGCAGTGGGCAAGCTTATATTTTTCGGATGTGAATTACAGTGGCTTGATGTTAGGGGAGTTTCTAAGGGCGGCTCAGATAATCCAAGACAATCGGGTTGTTGGTTATGATGATCTCGTCGGCAAAATTATTAGTACGGCAGAAGCTGTGGTACGGTCTCATGACAGTGAATGGGTTGAAGTCCAAGAGGGTCGAGGTTTTTATAAATTTCCTGATAACAGCCCTTTTTTTCTTGACGGTGTAGAAATGCCAATCAATGAAGCAGCAGCATTTGGAAGTAGTTTGGTGCGTTTGTATATACTAACGGGTAAACAAGTCTATTTAGACCGTGCAGCTAATATTTGGAGACACTGGAGAGAAACTTTGTTTTGGGATGCGTATGGATATCTCTATTATCCTTATGTAAACGGAGTTTG
>NZ_LWFU01000082.1:0-499 GCF_001635135.1 Oleiphilus sp. HI0080 | reverse complement strand
GCAGAGTAATAGCCAAAAAATGAAACTCCTTTTAGAGAGAGACGATATGTGCTTGCGCTCCAGCGTTACCTTCATTTTTCTCGCATCGACACGTATAAATCAAAGCATGAGTGTGCAACATATGTGAGGTGATCGCCACTTTCGATGCGCGATCGTCATTGAATACGAAAGCGTTTATTTAAGGGGGAGGGTGGAGTATGCGATTGATGCATCTCAATGCAAAAAAGCCGCACTTCGCGCAGGCGATGACCCAAACGTTGCTACGGCGTATGGATCCATCTGGACAGTACGTTTCTCAGAGCGCTTTCTTCGATAGGCTTGGCGACGTGCTCATTCATGCCAACCTCTAGGCAGCGTTCACGATCGCCTATCATCGCGTTGGCTGTTAAGGCAATGATTGGAATCTTCGCATGTGTCTCTCCAGCTTCGCCTTCGCGAATCCGCAGTGTTGCCTCGTATCCATCCATCTCGGGCATTTGGCAGTCCATGAGGATCAGTT
>NZ_LWFU01000081.1:0-207 GCF_001635135.1 Oleiphilus sp. HI0080 | reverse complement strand
CTGGATTGTTCTTCCAGATCTCGTAATCCGTAATGACTGGAACACCAATGCCTTTAAAGACCGCTTGCTGATTCCATGGTTCACCCACGCAGTAACCATAAATGGTGCCGGCTTCCATGGTCGCAGGCATCTGCGGTGGAGGCGTAACAGAAAGTAGAGCATCTGCATTTATCTGGCCGCTGGTATCGCCCTTATGAGGCGCATAGT
>NZ_LWFU01000080.1:0-342 GCF_001635135.1 Oleiphilus sp. HI0080 | reverse complement strand
TGAACACCACGTGCTACGTCGTAATGTTCCTGACCAATTACTAATGGGTCAAGCTGACGTGATGTAGAATCAAGTGGATCGATTGCAGGGTAGATACCCTTTGATGCAATGTCACGGCTCAATACGACAGTCGCATCAAGGTGCGAGAATGTCGTTGCTGGTGAAGGGTCAGTCAAGTCATCTGCCGGTACGTATACCGCCTGAATTGACGTGATCGAACCCGTCTTCGTAGACGTGATGCGCTCTTGAAGTACACCCATCTCTTCTGCGAGTGTAGGCTGGTAACCTACCGCTGAAGGCATACGACCAAGTAGGGCCGATACCTCTGTACCCGCTAGCGTG
>NZ_LWFU01000079.1:0-393 GCF_001635135.1 Oleiphilus sp. HI0080 | reverse complement strand
ATTGGCCGAAGCGGCGGGTTGTCCGTATCTGCCTCTGAGATTGGGGCCTACGCTTGCTTTTCCGGATGTATCTGTGGAATGACACACGGTGCATTGATCAAGGGTAGTGTCTTCGTTGACACCGGCTATCGGTTTTTCTGTGTCATACGTTGGTGTCGTACGTGCGTTTAAAAGACGCGCAACACTTTGGCCGACTTGGTTGCCCGTTGCAATGGCACCGTCGATAAATCCACGCCAGCCCAAATCAATATCACCGCCGGCAAAATGCACGCGGCCTTGAGGTTCGCGTAGTGCGGGAATTGAATCTTTTAACTGACCCTTTTTCAGAACGCACCAGGTGCCTTGAGAGTAGGGATCGAGGTGCCAGTCATAATGCAGAGTGTCCACCACATC
>NZ_LWFU01000078.1:0-877 GCF_001635135.1 Oleiphilus sp. HI0080 | reverse complement strand
ACGAACATTCCGAGACATCACCAAAATCATCCCGTGAAAAGCCCCCCAAAGAACAAAGTTCCAAGCAGCGCCATGCCATAAACCACCTAATAACATAGTTAAAAGAAGGTTTCGAGCGGTGAAGAACCTACCACCGCGATTACCACCTAAGGAAATATAAAGGTAATCCCTCAACCAACTTGACAAGGATATATGCCAACGCTTCCAAAAATCGGAAGGCGTTTGAGCAAGATAAGGGCGATTAAAGTTGATTGGCAAATGAAAACCCAATATCAAAGCTATCCCAATAGCGATGTCAGAATATCCCGAGAAGTCACAATAGATTTGAAATGCATACGCATAAAGCCCTACAAGTAAATCCCAACTAGAGTAATTCTCTGGATTTGCAAAAACAGCATCCACAACAAGGTATGCCAGCAAGTCAGCAACCACTATTTTCTTAAACAAGCCAAGAAAAATAAGCCATAGCCCTAGGTTCACATTTTCTTTAGAAAGACTTAGTTTTGCATGTAACTGAGGAAGAAAATCTTTCGCTCTGACAATCGGTCCCGCGACCAACTGAGGAAAAAAAGAGACGAACACGGCGAACTTTACGAATGAGTTTTCATGAGAAATATTACGCCGATATAAATCAATAGAGTAACTTAGCGTTTGAAACGTGTAGAAAGAAATACCTACAGGCAACAGAAGCTGGTGATATAACTCCGGCATGTCTATTCCGAGCAATGCCAAACCCTGCTTACTTACATCAATGAAGAAATTGTTATATTTGAAGTACGCTAGTATTCCTAAGTTAACTGTCAGGCTTATCAACAATAAACCTTTACGCTGTCTGGCAGTTGCGCCTTCTTTATCCATCTGCTTGCCAACTAAGAAA
>NZ_LWFU01000077.1:0-5407 GCF_001635135.1 Oleiphilus sp. HI0080 | reverse complement strand
CACTCTCTTTATTCTTATCTGCGACACATTTTGCCTAGCCAACAGAGCGCTGAATAGAGCATGACTTGGAAAAGATTGATCCATCGACTTTACAAAACCCAAAACCCTGTATACATTTACAGTTACTGGATATAACAACAGATACATATCGACGGGAAACACCCATGGAAAAGCTCACCAAACGGCAAAGCGAAGTATTGGCGCTGATCAAAACGCACATTGAAGAGACAGGATACCCGCCTACTCGTGCTGAAATCGCTCTCGCGCTGGGCTTCCGCTCGCCGAATGCAGCCGAGGATCACATCAAGGCCCTTGCTAAAAAAGGCGCGATAGAAATTGTGCCTGGCGCCAGCCGCGGTATCCGACTCCCTCAAGAAGAGGAAGACCTAGGGCTTCCGATAGTCGGCCAAGTTGCCGCCGGCAACCCTATTCTTGGTGAAGAGAACATCGAAGATTACTGCTCCCTTCAGCCAGAATTTTTCAATCCGGCTGCCGATTACTTGTTAAGAGTACGTGGCATGAGTATGAAGGACATAGGGATACTCGACGGAGACTTACTCGCGGTGCATCGCACTGAGCAGGCTCGCAATGGCCAAGTCGTTGTCGCAAGACTAGAAGATGAAGTAACCGTCAAACGTTTCTTCAAAAACAAACACCTTGTTGAGCTACACGCGGAAAACGAAGAATTCGATCCAATTATTGTTGATCTTAAAGAACAGCCGTTGGCCATTGAAGGTCTTGCGGTTGGCGTCATTCGAAAGGATACCTTGCAATGAACGAAGCATACATCCAAACAGACCTACTACACTCCCCCGAATATGAACAGAGAGGCATTCAGCAATCGACAATAGGGCCGAACAAGAGCCCTGCAAAAGAAGCGAATGTAACCGAGATTATTATCGCCAAAGCCAAATCCGATAGCGTGCAAATGCTACTGCCAATGCTTACGCGCCTGAATCAGGAGCAGCGTTGGCTGGCATTGATTGATCCACCAACGGAGCTCCTGCAACGCTGGAAAGACGAGCGACAAGCTGGCCTAGATGAGATTATGATATTGCGTTCAACTGACCATAGTGCCGCTGCTGATTTGTGCGAAAAAGCATTAGCGATGGGCACCTGCCATGCCGCCATATTATGGTCACAGGGCATTAGCAATGAAACATTTGAACGTTTAGAAAAAGCTTCGATGCAAGGAGACAGCCATGGTATCGTTCTGCGGAGCCGTTAATAGCGAGCTGAAATAAAAAATGGGGCTTTACGCCCCATTTAAAGTTGTTTTGAAGATTAGAATTAACCGCTCGAAGTTTCAGCCTTTCGAGATGTGTGCATCGAAGGCCCTCGTTTAATGAATCGTCGAAGGCACTTCGTCTTCCTGTTTTGCTTCATATGCTGCGCGCGTTTTCGCGCTTGCAGTTTGGACACCTGCGCCGATCATAGCCTTGGCAACATCAACCTGGTGTTCGCGAAGATACTCAATAACTTCTTCTGAAAACTGAATAGTCACCAATGCTTCTTCGTCATCCATGCGCTTAAGCACGAACTCTCCGTCGTCTTGCTCTACAATTTCCAAAAACGAACTATCTGTACTCACACTGACTCCGAACTACTGTCTTAATTTGGTCGATATGGTAACACAACTACCATTCTGAATGCTGTTCTCTGACATGCTCAATAAACAGTTTTAACTCTGTTAACATTCGGGAGATATCATTGAGGCCGTTTAATACAGAGCACGGTCGAATATCGAGCTGAACGATGCTTAGCCCGTCATAAACAACCGCGTTCTCATCATTTGTTTTTTTATCCGCCATGCTAGCTGAGTCGGCCCAATCTATTGCATTTAATCGCTCCAATTCTATAAAACCCTTTACCCAACTATCAGGTTGCTTTAACTCTGCCTTTAGTTGATCAAGACTGGGAGAGCCAGCAAACGTTTGCTCAAAGTCTTGCAAAGACAAAACCCGTGCCTTCTTTGCTTTGGGTGCTAATAGCCCCACCCACTCATTCAACCAGCACGCCCAAAGCTCGCGCGCACTCAAAATTGCACCGTTTTGATACATCCTAACGCCTAATAAAGGCGCGCCAGAAGCCTCAAGATCTTGGGCTTCTGACAGCATTTTCTGCGCAAATAACAGCTGCGCTTGGACAGCCTGTTTCCATGAACTCATTGCAACCTCCTGCTCGATTCGAAAATTATACGCGAATCAAATTGTTAGCGCGTACTTGAATAGCAGAGCCGCATGATCTTTACTGTTAGGAGGCATTGAACCAAGGATAAAACGGCCGAATGAGTACTAAAGTACTAATCTGCGATGATTCCAAGCTTGCGCGCAAGCACATGGCAGCATCGCTCCCGGAAGATTGGGATATCGAACTACAGTTCGCAGAGCACGGTGCCGAAGCGCTGACGCTGTTAAAAGCTGGCGAAGCAGAGGTCATGTTCATCGACCTCAATATGCCAGTCATGGATGGCTACGAGACACTCGAGATGATCGCTAAACTTGGGCTTCCTTGTGTCAGCGTCGTCGTTTCTGGAGACATTCAGCCCGAAGCTCACGAAAGGGTGAAACGCCTCGGTGCAATCGACTTCATTAAAAAACCAATTGATGAAGGGGTGCTTAACAGCCTACTAGAAAACTACGGGCTGTACCGCGCTTCAGACGTATCATCAGAGAGCGGCGACAAGACCTGCAAAAATCGCCAAGAGGCTGTTGAAAGCCTCGCGCATATCGACTACCGAGAATATATGCAGGAAGCTAGCAATGTTGCTATGGGTCAGGCAGCAGATCTACTAGCTCGCTACCTGAATGTTTTTGTCAAACTCCCTATCCCTAACGTCAATCTAATTGAAGTTGGTGAGCTTGAGATGGCTCTAGCGCAAACGGAAGATACGTCCAGCTACTCTGCTGTATGCCAAGGTTTTATTGGTTCCGGCATCTCTGGTGAATCCTTACTTATATTCAATGATGCTAGCTTCAGTGATATGGCATCACTGCTTAATTTTCAAGGCGAAATCGATCGAAAGGCAGAGCTTGAGTTGCTTATGGAGATGGCAGGAATTTTATCCGGCGCCTGTATTAATGGTTTGGCAGATCAACTGGATTTGGTATTTAGCCAAGGGCATCCCGTAGTATTGGGGCAGCATGTCCAAGTCAATGAGCTCATCGGTGCAAACGCAAACCGATGGAAGCAAACCCTTGCGGTAGAAATTAACTACACCATAGAAAACCACAATATATCGTGTGACCTTTTGCTTCTTTTTACAGAGGACTCACTCGATAAGTTATATGAACAGATCAACTACTTACTGAACTAGACCTATGGATGCGGCACTCGAACAAATGAAGGAATTCCACTGGCTTCTGGATATGCTCCAGACAGTAGACGTGGGCCTAGTCGTGATCGACCAGGAATTTAACGTCAAGGTCTGGAACAGCTTCATGGAGAGTCATAGCGGCGTATCCTCAGACCTTATTCGCGACAAGAATCTGTTTAAGCAATTTGAGGACTTACCTGAAGGCTGGCTCCGCCAGAAAGCAAGTACCGTATTTGCGTTAAAGAATCGCTCTTTCATCACCTGGGAACAAAGACCCTATTTATTCAAGTTTCCAAACTATCGTCCGATTACTGGTACTGAAGAATTCATGTATCAGAACATCACGATCTCACCGCTGCTGTCTCTCGATGGAAGTGTTAATCAGGCGGTGATAATCATCTACGACGTCACCGACATAGTCGCCAATCGAAAGGCGCTCGAGAAGGTAAATGGAGAGCTCGAGCAGCTTAGTCGAACAGATCGACTCACTCAGCTATTTAATCGTGGATACTGGGAAGAATGCTTGATTAGGGAATACGAGCGATTTACACGCTATAAGACGGAATGTTCTGTGGTTATGCTCGACATCGATCATTTCAAGAAAGTAAATGATACGTACGGCCACCCAGCGGGAGATGCCGTTATAAAGCGCGTCGCTGAGTTAGTCCGCGATAATTTGCGAAAAACGGACATAGCAGGGCGATATGGCGGCGAAGAGTTTAGCGTCATCTTGCAAAATACGGATGATGCTTCCGCAGTCTATTTTTGTGAGCGCCTCAGAAAATCCGTTGAGAAGTGCACAGTAATGCATGATGGCAATGAAATCCGTTTCACAATAAGCCTAGGCATCAGCCAGGCTGACCCAGAGCTAGTAAATTACAAAGCATGGTTGGAACAAGCAGATCAAGCACTGTATGCCAGCAAAGAAGGCGGTCGAAATCAAACTTGGGTCTATGCCAAAGACTGAGTAAACTAGCGTTTTCTAATGAATGGATGCGCTTGCCTTGAACATTTGCCACGTTAATCTTGCCCGCGGTTTTAGCGGCGGTGAAAGTCAAACACTCGCGCTTATAAAGGAACATATTCGCCTTGGCCACAAGGTGAACGTCGTTGCGAAGACTGCCAGCCCCTTTGCAGAAACGTGTAAAAAGCTCGCCTGCACTGTCCACGAAGTTCGGCACTATCTTACCGGTCATAGCAAAAGCATTACGCAAGACTCCGCCGCTGTTCATGTACACGAAGGCCAAGCAGTGTACTGGGCCTTACTACAACACATCTTGTTCAAAACACCGTATATTATTACCCGTCGTATCGATAATGCTTTCAAAGACAAATGGTTCTCAAACATAGCTTATCGAAAAGCCGCATGCATTGTGTGCGTCAGCCATGCCGTTGAGAGCGTTGTTAGAGCCCAGTTCCCTGACACAAGCACAAATGTTGTGAACGACTCACCCATAAGCTATCCCGTGGATGAAAACTTGCTGAGTTCACTTTGCAGTAAGTATCAAGATAAGTTCGTGGTCATTCAGGCAGCGAAACTCTACAAGCATAAGGGCTTTGATGTCACTATTTCAGCAGCCAAGCGCCTAGTGAAACATACCGACATCCATTTCTGCTTGCTCGGAGACGGTCCCGAACTTAAGGCGCTGCAAGAGCAAGCGAGTGGTCTGAAAAACGTGGAATTCCTTGGTCGCCAAAATGACATGGGCACATGGTTTGCGCGCGCAGATGTTGTGGTGCTTCCCTCACACACAGAAGGAATGGGATCCGTATTGCTGGAGGCAACCCTGGCAGGTGTTCCGGTTATTGGAACACGTGCAGGCGGCATCCCCGACGCGATTCAACACGAGGTAAATGGTCTATTAATTGATGTGGGAGACGCGGAAGCACTGGCGCATGCGCTGCTTCGATTAGTCAGTGATGACCAACTAATACATGAAATAAGCGTTCGCGCCCCTGAATTTATCGAAGGCTTCAGTATCCAGCGGGCAGCTCAGCGCTACGAACACGTATACGAAAACCTATGAACACGCGCGTCTTAAAATCTGCTCTCAACAAAACGATGCCCGTGATGTTTGGTTATGTGCCGAT
>NZ_LWFU01000076.1:0-256 GCF_001635135.1 Oleiphilus sp. HI0080 | reverse complement strand
GAGAATGGGAATAGGAACATATTCACAATTGAGTGCTCAAAACCCATAAAGAAGAACAGCATTACCGGCATCCACATCGCAGCCATTTTGCCTGTAGCGCTCGTTGAAATCATCGCTCCAACAACACCCATGCTCACCATCCAGTTACACAACATGACACGGATAAAAATCGTAAACCAACCAGAAGCGCCATGCTCTTGATAACCAAGCGTTCGAGACTCACCAATCGTACTTACTTTCGCAGCAAGTGCTCCGC
>NZ_LWFU01000075.1:0-590 GCF_001635135.1 Oleiphilus sp. HI0080 | reverse complement strand
GTAAATTGGAAGACCAACTAATAGAAAACCACCAACTAAGTTACCGAGTGCTGTTGGAATTTCATTCCAAACAAAGTAATCAACGACAGTGAACTCACCACCCATGATCATAGAGAATGGGAATAGGAACATATTCACAATTGAGTGCTCAAAACCCATAAAGAAGAACAGCATTACCGGCATCCACATCGCAGCCATTTTGCCTGTAGCGCTCGTTGAAATCATCGCTCCAACAACACCCATGCTCACCATCCAGTTACACAACATGCCACGGATAAAAATCGTAAACCAACCAGAAGCGCCATGCTCTTGATAACCAAGCGTTCGAGACTCACCAATCGTACTTACTTTCGCAGCAAGTGCTCCGCCGTCAGTGTTATAGCCATACGTAAGAATAAATGAGGCGAAGAATGCCGTCATCAAGGCACCCGCAAAGTTACCAACAAACACCAAGCCCCAGTTACGTAACATCTCTCCGGGTGTCACGCCTGTCCGCTTATCAAGTACCGCCAAGGGCACCAAGGTAAACACACCGGTGAGCAGATCGAACTTCATCAAGTACAACATCATGAAGCCAACTGGAAATAACA
>NZ_LWFU01000074.1:0-799 GCF_001635135.1 Oleiphilus sp. HI0080 | reverse complement strand
CCTACGTTAGGTGACGAAAAGGCATGCAAGCCAGGCAAGCAAAAGATGAACGTCACAAGCAGCGATACAAGCAACGATTCAAGCAACGATTCAAGCAACGACACCAAAACCCTCAAACTGAATGATTGAAACGTATGAGCGAGCAAAACAAAAACCTGCATGCAACTGAAGACCGTAAAGATGTGATTGCCAAGCTACAGGAATTGTCACCTGATTTTGTGGGTATGATCTCAGAGTTTGCGTTGGGGAAGGTCTTTGACCGTCCTGTTCTTGATGACAAATTAAAAGAAGTTGTCGCCATTACCGCCTTGATCAGTCTAGGAACGGAACGTTTGCAGGGGCATTTGGAATCGGCGCTGGCAGACGGCTTTAGCAAAGATGAGCTTGCCGAGATCATCATGTTGGCAAGTATTTATTTAGGCTTTCCTCGAGCGATTGATGCAATGCTAATGCTACACGAGGTAGCGAGCGTGCAGAGCAATACAGCTGGTTTACAAGGCGAAAAGTGAACAGGGACTATGTGCACTTCAGCCTAGCGACAGGCGACGTTTAGCCGCCATTTGCTTACTCTAGCGCTCGCGATTACCTAGGGCTTTTCGCACCTTGGTTGGCTGCCGTATCCGCAGCGGCGCTAGTGTGCACGATTTTGCCAGTTTAGTGAGCAAACAATATGTGCGCGCGATGACGTGCCCAGAGACGCGTCGAGTGAGTCATCCTTTTAATTGCTTCTGTCGTTTTCGATTCAGCGTTTGATTCAGTGCTTTATTCAGTTGTTAATTCAGTAATTCATGAGATCCGG
>NZ_LWFU01000073.1:0-504 GCF_001635135.1 Oleiphilus sp. HI0080 | reverse complement strand
CACGCTGTATCTCAAGAAGTTTTGCTTCATTCTCGAACAGTAGATCAACCAACTCTGGCTGAAATTTAACGCCATTCATTTCCACAAAGAACTTTCTTACATCTTCAATATCCCAAGCGTGTTTATAGCTGCGCTTGTTGATCAGTGCATCAAATACATCTGCGAGGGCTGCAATTCTGGCAAAGATGGGGATGTTTTCGCCTGCGATGCCTTTGGGATAGCCTGAGCCATCCCAGTTTTCATGGTGACCGACGGAAACAACGGCCCCGGCGCGCAGTACTTCCAGCTCCGATGAGGCTAGAATGTCGTGCCCGATTTGGGCATGCGTTTTCATGGTTTCCCACTCCTCTGGAGTGAGTTTGCCTGGTTTGTTGAGTATGTGATCCGGAATCGCAATTTTGCCAATGTCGTGTAATGGCGCTGCTTTATACAAGATTTTAACATCATGGCGATCTAAGCCGTAGGCCTCGCCAAGAACCTTACTGGTTAAGGCCATCCTTTTAA
>NZ_LWFU01000072.1:0-437 GCF_001635135.1 Oleiphilus sp. HI0080 | reverse complement strand
TCGGCGTGCACTTTTACGATATGTTGCATTTTATCTTTGTTGAGCTGCAAGAAAACGTTGTTCACTATAAGTCAGACACAAAGTCAGGCGGCTACTTACNAGTACGAAAACGCACGCGTTCGCTGGTTCTTGTCGATTGACTACAACGATGTGCCGGATGATGTAAAAGCCACGGGCCAGCGCACCTTCCGTTCGATCACCTGTGATGGTGAAGAGATTGAATTCTCCGGTGGTTTTACCGATTTACATACGATTAGCTACAACGAAATTTTGGCGGGTCGAGGCTTTGGTTTGGAAGAAAACCGCGTAGCAATTACCACGGTTGCCGATATTCGAAATCAAACGCCACTTGGCTTAGTGGGTGAATATCATCCCTTTCTGAACAGAGTGAATAGGTTCGATAAAGAAGCATGAGCAGCGGTGCGAATAATGTTGTA
>NZ_LWFU01000071.1:0-687 GCF_001635135.1 Oleiphilus sp. HI0080 | reverse complement strand
TCATAGCCAGCTTACTTAGTAATCTCGTTGAGCTGTTAGTGCTTTCGTCTGGTGAAGATGACGTCGCGGAACTAGAGCGAAAGCTTAGAGGCGTCACAACGGATAAGGAGCGTAACGCGGTTGCTGAGGAGGTACTTGGTGTTCGCTTCGATACGCTTTCGAAGACGTTAATGAAGCGCTGGCGAATCGATGGTCTGGTTCATCAGATTTATGATCCCGGCGCAACGGATTCCCGCTTAAAGGCAATAGAGCTTGGTGAGTCAATTGTTGGCGCAACCGCGAAGGGTCCCAACTCTAATGCGTTTAAATTGGCCCTTAAAGAGTCTGTAAAATATACCGGCAAAACGGGCGAGCAAGTGCGGGGCGTGCTTACGAACTCAACGTACAGCGCGATTTCTGCTCTTAAAGAGTTTGGGGATGAACGGTTGATAAACGCCGTACCTGAGCCAGGCCTAAGCCAATCTCCGAAACCGGCGATGGATTCATTTGACGCCAGTGAGACGGATGATCGCTCAAATGCGGCGTCCGAGCTAGCAGAAGACATTGAGGCCGCACGCGACAAGGGTGATATTGAAAAGCCTGACAGCCGTTCAGCCACAGAGAGCAGTGTAAGTTCTGATCACGATCCAGCGGCGAAGTCTCGTTCTCAAAGCGACGCTTTGCCGGTCGAAGGCGAGATGGACGAAT
>NZ_LWFU01000070.1:0-722 GCF_001635135.1 Oleiphilus sp. HI0080 | reverse complement strand
GCACTTTATCTCTTCCAAGACAATGTCTGGCCATTTAGGTTTTCCGATGCCTGAGGATTACCCAGATTACCCTTCGAACAAGCAAATTTTCGAGTATATAAAAAGCTTTGCTGAGCATTATGGTTTATTGCAACACATACGCTTTCAAACCAAAGTGGCCCAGATCGAATTCAAAGAGGGGCTCTGGTTAATTCAGGGTGAGGATGCGCACGGAGAGCGCTTTTCTGACGAGTCGCGATGGCTAGTCTGTGCATCGGGTACAAACTGGTACAAACACCAGCCGACATTGAAGGGGCAGGAAAACTTTACCGGCGAGGTGCTTCATTCCGTTGACTATCATGATCCACAAAGCTTAAAGGGCCAGAATGTGTTGGTGGTGGGTGCCGGCAACTCTGGAGTCGACATTGCTTGTGACGCCGCATACATGGCCGACAATGCCTATATTAGTTTGCGTCGTGGTTACCACTTCGTGCCTAAGCATATATTTGGAATGCCTGCTGATGTGTTTGGTGCTCAAAGCGACTGGATGCCGATCAAGTTATCGCAGCTTGTCTTCGGTGGTTTACTGCGCATGCTCAATGGCGATTTGACGCGTCTTGGTTTGCAAAAGCCAGATCATAAAGTGCTTTCAAGCCATCCCATATTAAATACGCAGATACTTCATTATTTGCAGCATGGGGACATCAAGGCGATGCCGGATATAGAGTATCTTGATGGCAACA
>NZ_LWFU01000069.1:0-271 GCF_001635135.1 Oleiphilus sp. HI0080 | reverse complement strand
CAACACACAACCAAACAAAATAGACACCTCCGGCATAGAACGCGCTGAGTTTAAAGAACTCGTGCGCATGACATGGCCGATGCTGATTGGCATTATCTCTTTAATGAGTTTTCAGTTGGTTGACTCTGTGTTTATCGCTCGTTTAGGTGTTGCGCCGCTCGCGGTCGTTGGATTTACAATCCCTATCTATCAGCTTTTTATCGGCATTCAGGTCGGCATCGGCATTGCAACGACCGCGTTAATCTCGCAGCTTTTAGGGGCAAATAAGGAA
>NZ_LWFU01000068.1:0-378 GCF_001635135.1 Oleiphilus sp. HI0080 | reverse complement strand
GCCAGAGCCGCGTTTACTAACGCGAGCTCATGTTTTGCTTCTTCATCTAAGCGTTCAACGACTTCTTCGTTTTCCATCTCAACGGCTTGCTCAGCGAAGTCTTGACTCACTGGTTCTTCACGATGCAATAAGTGTTTTTCAGTATTCTCTACTCGTTTCTCGTACTCGGCCTTTAACTCGAGTAGTTTGTTTTTCGCTTGTTCCATGAAGTTTCTCCATCGGGTAGTCATCAATACGCAGTGATCAGTACATCAGCACTGCCGCTTCATTCTTGCATGTGATTAGAATAATCCTACCTCGAAGCGCGGCGCTTGATCTGGCTCAACTATGGATAGTATTCGATTTAGAGCACGACTAAGGTCGAATTTCGGTTCGATG
>NZ_LWFU01000067.1:0-679 GCF_001635135.1 Oleiphilus sp. HI0080 | reverse complement strand
GTGTAACAGCTGTCGCTTCACCGCCACCGATACACAAGCTAGCCAAACCTTTGGTTTTTCCTTCTTTCTTAAGAGCGTAGATCAGGGTCGCGATAATACGCGCACCAGATGCGCCAACAGGATGGCCCAGTGCTACTGCACCGCCATGAATGTTGATTTTTTCTGCAGGAATGTCGTGTGCGTTCATCGCCGTCATGGCTACCATTGCAAATGCTTCGTTAACTTCAAACAAGTCAACATCTGATGAGCTCCAGCCTGTTTTCTTTAGTACCTTCTCCATAGCACCACAAGGAGCGTGCGTGAATTTCGCAGGCGCTTCCGCATGCGATGCGGTCGCACGAATGACTGCCAGAGGGCTAAGGCCTTTCTCTTTTGCGACCTTGCCAGAGCAAAGAACAACCGCTGCCGCGCCGTCAGAGATGGCTGAAGAGTTGGCGGCTGTAACAACACCGTCTTTATCGAAAGCAGGGCGTAGTGAAGGAATCTTCTCAGGACGAGCTTGTCCAGGAAGCTCATCTTTATCAAAGATGACTTCACCTTTGCGTGATTTAACGCTGAATGGCGTGATCTCTTCTTTAAACCAGCCTTCATTGGTTGCTGCTTGGGCTCGCTCAAGAGAGCGTAAGGTGTACTCGTCCATCGCTTCTCGTGTAAGACCGTCTTCCTGACTGTTTTCGTC
>NZ_LWFU01000066.1:0-27355 GCF_001635135.1 Oleiphilus sp. HI0080 | reverse complement strand
AGAAGAATAATATGGGTGAGAAAGAGTTTGGGGGTTGATTCATGTTCTTCTCGAATCGTTTGCCACTCTCTATCGGGGTGAGTCAAAATACCGAAAGTGTGCAGTATACTCATAGTGCCTCCGCTGATTGTTGTTTTTTGGCTGCCACTTAAGTGTTTACCCTTTAACCAGTTGCGTCAAGGAACTAAACGCACTATTTGTATAAAAAGCGCACAAAATGAATCTGTTTTGAACAAAAAGCAACCAACTACCGAAACAAATTAGTTGTTGAAGCCGATGTCTTCAACCATGAATGACAACTTGTCTCAATTTAATGACCTTACGTTCGATGAAGATGCCTGGTTCTGTTTGAGTTGTCGGCGGTATCTGAAGTTAGTTTCCCTTAAATTGCTTTCAACACTTCGATCCTCTAAGAACTTGGTCGATTTTTCAGGTAGTCTGCATGCCTCGTCGCTCTCTTATTGAAATGGGTATCATCCAGCGCCTTGCTATAGCACTAGGCGTAAGTGCTTCGTTGTGGGTTTTGTATATCTCTTTGAGCCACTAAGATCCCATGAGTATTTCCGTCGATAATGTGACCTTGGGTTACGACCTCCATCCTGCCGTTCATCACCGGTCTCTTGAAATCGAAGAAGGTTCGATGGTCGCGCTCGTTGGGCCAAATGGTGCGGGCAAGTCGACGCTTCTCAAAGGGATTATGGGGCAGCTAAAGTTGTTGGGAGGTTCGATTTCCCTTGGACAGCTTAACCACTCTCAAATCGCCTATTTACCGCAGCTAAGTCAAGTTGATCGGAGTTTCCCTATTACCGTGCGTGAAATGGTTGCGCTCGGTGCTTGGGGAGTGCTGGGTGCTTTCAAATCAGTGAGTGAAGAGCAGCAGAAATCGGAGCATCTCGCCTTGCACCAATTGGGCTTGGAAGGGTTTGAGCATTGAATGATCGATACGCTTTCTGGAGGTCAGATGCAGTGAGTCCTCTTTGCGCGACTACTTTTACAAAAAACAGAACTGATTTTACTCGATGAGCCGTTTACGGGGGTTGACGCGCGCACCAGTGCAGACTTGATTACTCAGATAAAGCGTTGGCAAACCGACGTAAAAACGATTGTAGCCGTGCTGCATGACCTGCACCAAGTCAAGGCACATTTTCCGACAACGTTGCTGCTTTCCCGAAGAGCAATTGCTTATGGCCATACCAATGGTGTGCTAACCGAAGAAAACTTGCAAAGAGCATCTCAATTTAATGAGGCTTTTGACGATCATGCAGAGCCATATGTGGTGGTTGGAGAGCATTAGTTGATGTTGGACTTGTTTCTGCAACCTTTTGTCGAGTTTGAATTTATGCGTCAGGCTTTACTTGGTTGCTTGGCCATTTCCGTGAGCGCAGCACCCGTTGGTGTGTTTTTGATGCTTCGTCGAATGGGTCTGACGGGTGACGTCATGGCCCATGCAATTTTGCCGGGTGCCGCAGTCGGATTTTTAGTCGCAGGCTTATCTACCGAAGCCATGACTCTTGGAGCGATTATTGCGGGCTGCTTGGTCGCGTTGTTATCCGGTATTGTTTCTCGATCAACCAACGTTGCCGAAGATTCAAGCATGGCCGCTTTTTACCTAATTTCTCTAGCGCTTGGCACTTTAATGTCGGTAGGAGTGATGATTTTGCCTGCGGCAATGATGCGCTATTGGCTACGCAATTTGGATGCGCTACTCCTTGGATCAATGATTAGTGCGATTATTGCGTGTGAAATGTGCTTGCTAGCATCGTATTATGTCGCGTGGCCAAGTGGTCCGGCTATTATTTTGTCGCTTGGTTTTGGATATGTGTTGTCGTTCGTATTTGGTTTGAACGGTGGCCTCGTTTCTGAACTATCGAGGCAGAAAACCATCTAAGTGCCTAGCTGCCAGATGTAAAGAAACGACGTATTTATTAAAAGAGGATCCGCTGTGAAGGCATGGTTTAAGTCAATTGAAGGTGATCAAGAGGGCAGTGAGTTTGCGCTTGCTAAAGTGTTGGAAGAGTTAAGCTTTGACAACCAAGGTTTGATTCCTGTGATTGCACAGGATGCTAAATCGAAAGATATTTTGATGTTTGCTTGGATGAATCGCGACGCCTTAGAAGATACCTTGAAGACAGGAAGAATGTGTTACTGGTCTCGTTCTCGAAACACGTTATGGCGAAAGGGCGAAAGCTCGGGGCATGGGCAACAGCTAGTTGAATTGAGAACAGACTGCGATGGGGACGTCTTGCTTGCATTGATTGAGCAAGCCGGTGCCGCATGCCACACTCATCGGCGTTCTTGTTTTTATCTCAAATTCGGTGCGCAATCGGTGAAAATTGACTCAGGGCCATAGTGAATATGTCCCGCATTAAAAAAGCCGTCTCAATGAGACGGCTTTTTCTTTGTATACAGGCTGAGCTCGAGCTAGCTCTTTTTCACTTCGATTAGTTCAACTTCAAATAGAAGAGTTTCATTCGGGCCGATAGAGCGATTGCCATTTGGACCGTAAGCAAGGTCCGAAGGAATAAATAGTTGCCATTTAGAGCCAGTAGGCATGAGTTGTAGCGCCTCTGTCCAGCCTGCAATCACGCCATTCACCGGGAATGTTGCAGGTTGACCGCGTTCAACGGAGCTGTCGAATACTTCACCGTTAATGAATGAGCCGGTGTAGTGAACTGTGACGGAATCTGATGCACTTGGTTGAGGACCTTTTCCTTCGGTTAGAACTTTGTATTGCAAGCCGCTTTCCAGCGTTACAACGCCTTCTTTGTTTTTGTTCTCAGCTAGAAATGCATCACCGATCTTTTTGTTTTCTTCGCCCTGTTTCTGGAGGTTGGCGATCTGCTGTTGCTGCATTTCACGTTGATATTCCGTCAGGATTTGAGCAATCTCTTCGTCGCTCAACAGCTGAGGCTCACCGTTAAAAGCAGTCTTCATTCCGTTTGAGAATTGGTCGAGGTCAATATCACCAAGCTCATTACGCATTCGTTGGCCAAACATCACTCCGAATGCATAGCCGATTTGTGCTTCTTTACTTTCGAATTTGTTTGCAGCGCTCTCTTCTGCGATTGCGACTGACCCAACACTCAATGCGCTCGCAGCGATAAATGGCAAGGCAAGTTTTTTCATGTTCATATCAATAATCCATAGTTCTGTGCCGCCTGACCGACAAGCTCAACCGACTTTCTTATAAGAAGACTCAAAACCTTAAGCCTTTTAAGGCCTTACATCTACATTTCGAACATTAGGACTTGTTAATGGTGGTGGCCGCCAACACCGTGTGCATGACCGTGCGCGAGTTCTTCTTCCGTTGCGTCGCGGATGGAGACGATTTCGATATCAAAGCTTAAGTCTTTGCCCGCAAGAGGGTGATTTGTATCGATGTCGACATTGAACTTTCCTGCCTTGATGACAGTGGCTTGGCGAACGCCTTGCTCAGTATTGATATTTACTGTCATACCTGGCTTCAGTCGAGCGTTCTGTTTTTTGTCGCCCATTAGATGCTTCAGCGGAATGCGTTGAGTCGCGCCTTCTTGGCGTGGGCCATAAGCGTCAGCAGCGTTGATGTCTGCGGTAAACGTATCCCCTTCTTCCTTGCCTTCCATTGCGCTCTCAAGACCCGGGATAATATTACCATGCCCCTGTAAATACGCGACTGGATCGCCATCGCGGGAGTTTTCAATTTCTTGCCCCTCATGGCTTAAACGATAATGGAATTGAACTACGCTATTTTTTGATATCGACATGAATGTTCTCCTTAAAAAAGCGGTATTGTATGTTCTATGTCTGTGGAAGCCTAGAAAGTGGGTATAAGAAAGTGAATTCGCTGGTTTTATCCTTCAACTAATGAGCGCTTTTCGCGATGAGAGCTTATTTGAAACTAGCCAGTTTGGTACTATGCGGCAGAATATAAGTTCGCCCATCATACATGCGAAGGCAGTCGGCGTGGATAAGCTTCAAAAAAATATTGTGGTACGAGTCAGCCTCATAGCGACAGGCTGTTTGTGTGTGGTACTCGGGATTATTGGCTTGTTTGTACCAATGATGCCTGGTGCTGTGTTTTTAATTTTGGCTGCATGGTGCTTCGCTCGATCTTCAGAGCGTTTTCATGACGCTCTTTTGGCTAATCGTTATCTCGGACCACAGATTAGAGCTTGGCAGGGAGGCCTCGGTTTTCAGCGACAGTTAAGAACGAGAATCTTAGTGATAATGTGGTTGAGTATGGCCTTGTCCGTTACATTGGTGGCTAAACTATGGTTTGGTCTCATCATTTTAAGTTGTGGCGTTGCCACGACACTCTTTATTTTAAAACAACCTGTCTACGATTAAGAGCAAGGAACATTCGCGCAATGGCGATTAACTGGTTTCCCGGGCACATGCATAAAGCCCGCAAAGAAATAAAAAAAGTGATGTCAGAGGTCGACGTCGTTATTGAACTATTAGATGCCCGCATTCCGTTTAGTTCATCTAATCCTTTGGTGGGTAACTTGCGTGGTGAGACTCCTGTTATCAAACTATTAAACAAAGCTGATCTTGCTGACCCGAAAACGACTGAAGCATGGCAGGCTCACTTAGAGAAAGATAAGGCGGTTAAAACCCTAGCGCTCTCTGCAACAACAGACAGTAAAGCGAAATTGATTGCGAATCTTTGCCGCAAGCTTGCTCCACAGAAAGTAGACACTGATAAAGGCATAAGCGCCATGATTATGGGCATCCCAAACGTTGGCAAATCGACCTTGATCAATAGTCTGGCAGGTAAAAGTATTGCCAAGGTAGGTAATGAGCCTGCTGTTACAAAGCGACAGCAGAAGATCAAGCTTGATAACGGCATTACGCTTTCGGATACCCCCGGAATTTTGTGGCCGAAGCTTGAGCCCGAAACCTGCGGTTATCGCTTAGCGAGTACTGGAGCAGTAAAAGACACCGCAATGGAATATGAAGACGTTGCGTGGGAGTGTCTCAAAGAACTAAGAATTCTCTATCCGGATGCCATTATGCAGCGTTTCGGTTTGTCGGATGTTGCCACCGATGAATATTCTTTGCTCAAGGAGATTGGCACCAAACGAGGGTGTTTAAAAAGCGGTGGTATTATTGATGAGCATCAGGCCGCAACGATTTTTTTGCAGGACCTTCGTAGTGGAAAGCTTGGTCGTTTGACTCTTGAAACGCCGGAGATGATGGAGGCGGAGATGGCTGAGTTTCGCGCAATGATCCAAGCCAAGCGTGAGCAGGAGGAGCAAGAAAAGCTGGCTAAACAGGAACAAAGGGCTGGGAAATCTTAGTGGGGGAGTAGCTCGCGCGTGAAAACATTTATTAGGCGTCTTGAAATTCTACATTACCTTCAACAACGACATGCTGCGCGTTTGGAGCCGGTTTCGACCGATACGATTATTCAGCACCTTATTGATGGCGAATATGTTGGTGACTCTGAACGAGAACCAAAAAGTTTGCTGCGCTTGATTCAGCGAGATCTTAAATTCCTGCTTGGCGACTATGATGAGGAGGACGACAGCTATTTAAACAATTTTGGCCTAGAGGTGACTCGCGGGCGGGGGAAAACCCAGCTTTGGTCGCTCGACCCTTATCAGCAGGTTAGCTACGACTTTGAGAAAATGCCTGCCTATATGGCATTGGCTCTGACGGTTACGCGAAAGCATTTAAAGCAGGTCTTGCCGAGCTCTACTCAGCAAGAATTAGCGCAGGTGTTTTTTAATGCTGAGAATCGACTTCAGCAAGCGCAGAACAAGTTGAGCGCAAAGCAATACTCTCGCCTTGGTAATGCCGTAGAGTTTTATCAACGTGGTCAGAGCTTACGAAGCCCCGATTTTGATATGACCGTGCTCGATCGCATCTATCAAGCGATCTTGAAAGGTAAGCGTATTCGCTTTAGTTATCAGGGGGGGCAAGGTAAAAGAGATTATGATGTGCATCCGTTTGGGGTCACAATCATGTTGCCGAAGCTGTACCTTGTTGCAGTTAAAGACGATGCGATGAAAGCTGGAAACCAAGAAGACTACCGGAGTTTTTTGGTTCACCGTATCCGGGATCTCGAGGTTTTACCGCTAGCGAATTCGGTTCCTGAGGATTTCCAGTTAAAGGATTATCTAGACTCGGGCAATATGGATGTTGCGATTGATCGAGACCATAGTTTTTACGAATTGGAAGTGGAGCTTTATACCGAAGCCAAGAGCAATTTGTTACGTGATCTGCAAGATAGCCCTTTGAATGAAACGCAAACCTTGGTGGAAGTCTCTACGGGTGTTTGGCGTTTGAGTGCATCCGTAAAAAGAACTGTTCAGTTGCGAACTTGGTTATTAGCTTTGGGTGCGCAGGCAAAAGTATGTGCCCCTAAAGAGATTCGGAACGACTTAGTTTCTTACCTGAGCACCATGCAACAAAACTACTCATAGCTTACATCGGCTCAACAAGTACCAGTCGCATCTGTCGCCCTTCAAAGATTTCGCTGATTGTGTTTCTCGCCGTTTGAATGCTATCTGCTTTTACGCGGAAACGGAATTTAGTGCCTTTCTGTGTGAATGCGTTAACTCGAAACATGTTTCTTCTCCTGCCATTTGATTGGTTTTGTCTTACGACAGGATCAAGAATAAGTATTAAAGCGACATTTTGTGTCTCGTTGTATTGAGAGACTTGTTCTTTTTACTTTAGGAGATGGTCTAGGCTCTTTTTGTACGCTGGCGCAAAGTTCTCCAAAAAATAGACCACTTCCGGCTGGCTATCTTCTTCTAAACGGCGCCTTATCTCCTGCTCTGCATGTTCGAATTCTTTGTTGCCTGCTCGCAACTCTGCTTGGCATTTTAATAAGGCCGAGAGTCTGTCGGCTGCCTTTAACAAACGCTGGTATGTTTTTGGGAGATTGTGCTCAATGAGCACTTGACTAAAATCTGCCTGCATTTCCGTGGGAAGAAGGTCGAGTAGCTCTTGCTCCGCACGCGCCTCAACGCCTTTATAAGCTTCACGCATCGCATCGCTGTGATACTTTACTGGCGTTGGCATATCACCGGTAATCACTTCGGTGGCATCATGATATAGGCCGCACGTCGCAAGGCGATATGGATCTAAAGGGTCTTCGGGGTTCTGGATATTATGAATAACACCCAATACATGGGCCAGCGTACCTACTTCCCAAGAATGTGTCGCTACGTCTTCGGGGATTGCGTTGCGCATAAGGCTCCATCGACGAATCCAGCGTAGTCGACTGATGTAAGCGAAGAAATGACTCATACTTTTAAAACCCTAAGTGACATATGTTGTTCAGGTTGCTTACGATAACAGAGGCTATTCGATAGAAACACAGGATCAGAGAGATGACAGAAGCGATTGCTCAAGAAAACCAACAGCGTTGCCCTTGGTGTGGGGATGATCCCTTGTATCAGGCCTATCATGACAATGTTTGGGGAAGGCCTGTGTATGATGATCTAGAACTGTTTGAAAAGCTCTGCTTAGACGGACAGCAGGCTGGTTTGAGCTGGATAACTATTTTGCGAAAACAAAGCACTTACCAGGAAGCCTATGATAATTTTGACCCTTACAAGATCGTGCAGTATGACCAAGAAAAGTGTGATGCGCTTATCCAGAACCCCGGAATCATCCGCAATCGGTTGAAAATTCAGTCCATTATCAAGAACGCAAAGGGATTTATTGCGTTTGCCGAACGGGAAGAGAGTTTTAGTGGGTTTCTCTGGGGTTTTGTCGACGGGGCGCCGGTTCAAAACAGCTACCGTAGTATGGCTGATGTCCCGACAGAGACGGATGCGTCACGAGCCATGTCTAAAGCGTTAAAAAAGCGTGGTTTTACCTTCGTTGGCCCAACTATCTGCTACGCTTTCATGCAAGCTGTCGGCATGGTGAACGATCACCTCACGAGTTGCCCGCAATGGGAGGCTTGCCGATAACAAGTTTCAAGTACTGGTTGATTAAAGGAACGATTGAAACGAATTGGTGAAGCAAATGGACAAGAACATCGAAAACGTTTTGCACTTTTGGTTTGAAGAGCTTGAGCCCCGTCAGCATTGGGTGAAAGATGCGACTTTAGACGAGAATATAGCGGCGCGTTTTGGCGCTCTGCATGATCAGGCCAAAAATGGTGCGCTTGATTCTTGGCGCTCCACGGCTAAGGGGCGGCTCGCTGAAATCATTATTCTTGATCAGTTTTCGAGAAATATTTACCGTGATGAGTCTGAGAGCTTTGCGTGCGATCCGATTGCACGAAGGCTTAGTATTGAAGCGATTCAATCGGGTGCAGATAAAGAGCTGTCTGTTGATCAGAGGGCATTTCTTTATATGCCATTGATGCACAGTGAGGGCAAAGAAGACCATCAGCTCGCGCTGAAAGTATTCGATCAGCCCGGATTGGAGAACAGCCTTGATTTTGAACGTCGTCATTGGCGAATTATCGAACGCTTTGGCCGCTACCCCCATCGTAACGATTTGCTCGGTCGAGTATCCTCGCCAGAAGAGCAACGTTTTTTAACGGAACCGGGTTCGCGCTTCTAAAGGCGTTAATCGATCTCTAAAATTTTGTGCAATTGCAATGTGAGTCGCCATTTAGGGTTTGCAAGGCAATAATCTAGGGCGCGTTGGGTGTTCATTCGTTTTACACCATCGACCCCTTGTTCTGGAGGGATTGGACTTGCTTTTGGACTTAGAAAGAAATGCGCGCAATCGAAGTTGCTGAATCGCTCGGGCATAGCGGCTTCTTGTGGATAGACCAGTTTTAGCTCATCTGCGCGCTCAAGGACCAGTTTCGAATCGGCCTTGGGGCTGATACAAATCCAATCTATTCCATTCGGTGCTCTCAGAGTGCCATTTGTCTCAACGGCCACTTCAAAATCAAGTTGATGCATTTGCTCGACAAGAGCCTCATCGAGTTGCAGCATCGGCTCTCCGCCGGTAAACACCACATAGGGAGAGCCTTCTTTACCGTGAGGCCAAAGTTGAGCGATAGCCTTGCCTAGATCAAGCGCTGTTTCAAAAACGCCTCCGTTCTGGCCATCGGTTCCGAGAATTTCGGTATCACAGAAATTGCATACGGCATCTGCACGGCTATCTTCTCGACCATTCCAAAGATTACATTTGCTAAATCGACAAAATACCGATGCTCGTCCTGCACGAGCGCCCTCGCCTTGGAGACTGTAAAACATTTCTTTCACTTTGTAGCTCAAGGCATACCTCTGTAATTCTGGATGTTATTCGCCAACAATCTGGCTCAGTGCTTCGTTGCGCTCTTGCATCATGTTTGCGGCTTGTTGCGCGTTTTCCATGACATTACTCAAATTATCTAAGCTAGGTTCAGTGTCGGTAAATCTCGGTGGACTCGATTGTGATTTGCTCTTACTAGCCGCGTTAACCATTGTGCTATCGATGACGGCTTGGTCCATCCCCGAAATCGTCGAAAGGGCGTTTGGATCGAGTTCGGCCTTTTCGCTATCGACCTCAGGAGCTTGATCGCTGAAATGCCATTGACCTTGTTCATCCTGCCACCTGTAGTATGTCACTTTGCCATCCGTGCTTTCAGGATTGGCTGATTGGATGAGATTCAACGGACTCTGCGTTGAACTGCCGCTTAGGGATGGTTGATCACGATCTTCGGTGGTCAATTTAGCTTTGCTCGAAGAGAATGCGCTGATCACTTTCTCGGGGATCTTGCTTAGCTCTAGAAATGCGCCACCGCTGCGGTAGTCTGCATAAAACGGCAAACTAAGTGCTGCACCCAAAATCACTAAAGAAGATAAACGGTAAACCCACTTCATTGGCTTGCCTCTAACATGAGGTTAATCAACGCACTATCCCAACTGATTTGTGAATAAGACTTCAAATTCGTCTTAAGTGTAGCTGCTTTGTCGTTATCAGCCGCTTCTGTTTGGCGCGTGATTGTATCGCGAATTTGGCAGAGTGCTTCTTGATAACATTTTTCCGACTCTAGCTCTGCTGTCAACAAGGCTTGCTTCAGTTGCGGACGATGTTGATTGGCCATGCGGAGCACTCTGATCGGCTTGATCGTTTGATCTAACCATTGGCCTTGCACATGTGTGATTTTGCTTTCTGAGTCGTCAAGAACAAGACCCAAGGTTGAGATCCACAAAAGGAACAGGCATAAATTTATATCCAGATCATCGCGCTCTTGAAGCGCTAAAAGCTGACAGCGAAGCGCTTCGTTTTGCCAGACGTGCAGAGAAAACGCCCAAAACCCCGCTGTTGTATCACTCATTATGCTGAATCCATTATAAAGCGCTGTGCTTTGATTGATGTAATCCGCATTATCCGATAACTTGCGCGACGAGTTCCAGAGATGAAAGCCATAGCATGCTTAAAATTTTAGAGATGTCACTTCGCCGAGGTCCCGAGCCTCTGTTGGAAGAAGTAAACGCCAATATCGCCGATGGCCAGCGTGTTGCAATCGTTGGTGCTAACGGAGCAGGCAAAACTACGTTGTTTAAGCTATTGCTCGGCGAGCTCACAACGGATGCCGGTAGTTTCATGCTGCCTGGTAATTGTCGTATCGCACATATGGCTCAAGAAGTTGCGAGTTCACAGCGCACAGCTCTGGATTATGTGATGGATGGTCATGAAGTATTTAGAAGTCTCGAAGCGTCGCTTCACCAAGCCGAACTTGCCGAAGATGATGCTGCACTCGCTCGGCTTCATGGTGAGCTTGAAACGATCCATGCTTACAATATTCCTGTGGAAGCAAAAAAACTCCTTCATGGCTTGGGATTCTCCGAGCACGAGCTCGACCAAAGTGTGGCCAGTTTTTCCGGCGGTTGGCGTATACGTTTGAATTTGGCACAAGCACTGATGTGTCCTTCAGACTTGCTGTTGCTTGATGAGCCAACCAACCACCTTGATTTGGATGCAATGCTCTGGCTTGAGGCATGGTTGAAACAATATCGAGGTACCTTGCTCTTTATTTCGCATGACCGAGATTTTATTGATGCCGTAGCAACGAGTATTTTGCATTTTGAGCATCGTAAGTTGCATCAATACACAGGTAGCTACTCTGATTTTGAGCGTCAGCGTGCTGAAAAGCTTGCACTCCAGCAAGCTCAGTTCCAAAAGCAGCAACAGCGAATTTCTGAGATTCAGTCCTTTGTTAACCGGTTTAGAGCGAAAGCAACCAAAGCGAAACAGGCACAAAGTCGTTTAAAAGAACTGGAAAGAATGGAATTGATTGCGCCGGCGCATGTGGATTCACCTTTCAAGTTCGAGTTTCCTGAGTCGAATAAACAATCGAGCCCGCTGCTTAGCCTGTCCCAAGCAAATCTTGGCTACGATGCTTCTTGTCCAATTATCGAAGACTTTTCCTGCACCATTTTACCGGGCCAAAGAATTGGTTTGCTTGGCCCCAACGGCGCAGGTAAATCTACGCTAATTAAATCTCTGGTCGGTGATCAAAACTTACTGGAGGGTGATAGAAGTTGCGGAGAACATTTGCATATCGGCTATTTTGCTCAGCATCAGCTTGAAGCGTTAGATTCTAGCGCGAGCCCTCTGTTGCATCTTCAGCGCTGTCGACCGAGTGCCACAGACCAAGAAATCCGTAACTTTCTCGGCGGTTTTAACTTTCGAGGTGATGACGCCACAGGCACCATCGAAAAGTTCTCTGGAGGCGAAAAAGCGCGACTAGCGCTTGCGATCATTGCTTGGCATAAGCCAAATCTGCTCTTGTTAGATGAGCCTACCAACCATCTCGATCTGGAAATGCGGCTCGCTCTAACCATCGCCCTTCAGGCCTTTTCAGGAGCCATCATTGTGGTCTCTCACGACAGGCACCTATTAAAAAATACGGTTGATGATTTCTGGCTCGTCGCAGGTGGAAGCGTCGAACCATTCGAAGGAGACTTGCTGGACTATGAGCGGTGGTTGGCGGAGTTCCAAAAGCAGTCACTGGTCAAAAACGATTCTGAAAGCATGCTAGATGAAACCGCAAAGATCGGAGAAACAAGTGAACAGCGCAAGGAGCGGAAGCGCGTCGAAGCCGAGCGAAGAAAACAACTTAGCCCGATGAGAAAAGAGCTCGCGAAAATTGAGGCGAATGTTGAGCAGGCACAAGCGTCATTGAATCTTATTGAGCAAGAGTTAGCGGCCCCAGAGATCTACGAAGATAAAAACAAAGCGAAGTTAAAGCACTTGTTAGCGGATCAGGCGGCACTAAAATCAGATTTGGAGGCTTCTGAATTGCTTTGGTTCGAGTTACATGAGCAGATCGACCAGATTGAGTCGAGTGTTTTATAAGAGTTTGCATTCCTATAACAAAACCTACATTGAGCCTTAGCTCGACCCTGACATACTAAAGAAGATGTTAGCAGTAAGAACGTCAAGATCTCATGATGGGAAGATTCTTGGACGTTTGATAAAACACGGCTTTTAGTATTTCACAGGTTTCAAACATTTAATGATGAACGCAATGCCTCTTGAAGGCGCTGATCAAAGTGGTTTAGTTTCGGCAAAACTTGTTGTCGATCTACTTTGCTTTCTGACTGCGCCCTTACTGCTGTTCTATGGCGCTCGATCATATTTTAATGGTTTTGAAGCCTATGGCTTGAGCCTGTACGCGTTTTCTGCAGCAGTTGTGACGAGTTTTTTTGCCTATAAGTTTTTTGGGCATTGGCGTGCACATCGCAATTTCTTAGTTTTTACCTTCACCATTTTCTATTTCTACCTGCTTATCTCTGGCGGTGAGAGCGGCACGGGCATCTTTTGGTTATACGCTTACCCTCTTCTCGTATTTTCTGTGTTGGGTTTGCGTGCAGGGGCATTGGTTATGTCCGCTATGATGTCGGCTACAGTGTGCATCTTGACGATTCCAGGCTGGTTGCAACTAGATCTTATCTATAGCGCCAGTACCAAGCTTAGATTCATTGGGTCGATGTTATTCGTCACAATCATGGCATATACAATGGAGAGAGCGCGTGTTTCTGCTGCGATTGCACATGCGCGGTTGAGCCGTGCGCTTGAGGATCTAGCTCGTACAGATGAATTGACCGGTTTACTGAATCGTCGTGGAATGTCAGAACGCATAGATGCGGAGTTAGCGCGAACGGTCCGCGATAATCAAGAAATGAGCGTTGTTATTTGCGACGTGGATTTTTTTAAGAAGATTAATGATCGATATGGCCATGATGTTGGCGACGAAGTGCTTGTTAGTCTTGCTGACAAGCTCAAAGAAACGGTTCGGGGTAGCGACAGTGTTGGCCGGTGGGGCGGAGAGGAGTTCATTGTCCTTTTGCCGAATACTTGTATCGAGCAAGCATTTGTTTTGATTGAGCGAATTAGACAGTCGATCGCTGCTGAAGCATTCAGATTAGGTCAACGTTCGCTTGATATATCTATCAGTTGTGGTCTTTCGTCGACCAAGTTTTCTACTGAATATTCTGGCTTGTTAAAAGCGGCAGATATCAGTTTATACGAAGCAAAGAACGAGGGACGTAACTGTACCCGCCCTCAAGTTCTAAAGGCCTCTTAAGCCCTCTCCTATTTTAACTTACTCACTTTCACACTTTGCGCTTTAGTGGTTCTGCATCAAATTTGACGCTTTTCCATCCATGTTTGAGAAAGTTCCGTATATTTTGATGATCATTCTCGTCAGGGTGTTCAAGAACATCGCGACGATAGTATTGTCCAAACAGATAAGGAGTTAATTCCGCACTCACTCCGTGTAATTTAGCAAAGGCAAGGGCTTTGCAAGAGCCGAGATTTTCGCCGCACTGGTTTGTTTGTTGGCCAACACTAAATTCGACAGGTTGAAAGATATAGTTTTGCTCTATCACGCTCATCACATCGTTAAATTCAATGTCTGATGGATTTGTATTGAGTTGCTCAAGGAGGTCTTGTTCTGTCATCTTGTATCCTAAAAATCGACTTAAAATTGGAAGGTTTATTGTTGGTGATCAGCTTATCAGAAGCACAGAGCGAGCAGGAGCATAATTCGTGACGGGCGCCCCCAAATTAGTTGTCAGCTTTCCCGAAAGTCTTTCCAATATTCGGCAGGAAGAGTTGGATGCTTTGGTCGATGATGATCACCCTTTTTTGAACTACGGTTTTCTGCAAGCTTTAGAGCAATCGGACTGTGTTTGCCGGACGACTGGTTGGCAGCCCCATCACTTTGCGCTGCGAACAGAATCAGGCGATTTAGTTGCTTTTGCGCCGTTCTATCTCAAATATCATTCGTATGGCGAATACGTCTTTGATTGGTCTTGGGCTGAGGCTTATGCAAAGCATGGCTTAGATTACTATCCAAAATTGGTCAGCAGTATTCCCTTTACGCCTACGACTTCCTCGCGACTTTTACTAGATTCAGAGCTAGGTATAGATACGGCTTGCTATGAGCTGTTTCGCCAAGCCGTTGAGCAGCACTGTGCAAAGCAGCAACTGAGCTCGGCTCATGTCTTGTTCCCTAGTCAAACCGAAGACGCTAGAGTGCTGTATCAAGGATGGATGAAACGAGAGGGAGTGCAATATCACTGGTTTAACAAAGCGTATGCCGACTTTGATGATTTTCTTAGCAGCTTGAATGCAAATAAGCGTAAGAATATTCGCAAGGAACGAAAGCGTCTGCTGTCGGAAGGCTTGCAGTATTATTGGCGCTCAGCATTGGAGCTAAGCCAGCTTGAAAGAGAATGTTTTTTCTCATGTTACAAGCGGACGTACAATGTTCGTGGCCAGATGCCGTACTTGAACGAAACATTCTTTGATCTGATCTTTAAACGTCTTGGTGAACAGTGTTTACTTTTATTTGCAAACGATGGCGCTGGACGCCCCATTGCTAGTGCGCTCTATCTTCAAGGTAAAAATACGCTTTACGGACGGTATTGGGGAGCACTAGAGGATGTTCCGTGTTTGCACTTCGAGCTTTGTTACTACGCTGGGATTGAGCGCTGTATTGAACTTGGTTTAAACCGCTTTGATGCCGGCGCACAAGGCGAACACAAGCTTTTGAGAGGTTTTGAGCCGGTGGCGACTCAGTCATTTCACTATATCAGGCATCCTGAATTTCGAGGTGCTATTGATCAATTTCTATCAAGCGAACGAGAGTATATTGAGCAATACCGCGAAGACGCAAAGTCCTGGCTACCATATAAACTGCATGCTTGAGAAAGAGAATGAGAGAGAGGTCGCGCAAAGGGCTTTACTTGAATATTAAATAGCATTAGAATTCGCGCCCCTGAACAAACTGCGTGAAAAATCACCAGGTCTCGCTGGCAAACGTAGTTGGAACAAATTTTAAACGAATAATGGTAATTTTTAATGCCTTCAGTAAAAGTTAAAGAAAACGAGCCGTTTGATATCGCTCTTCGTCGCTTCAAGCGTTCTTGTGAGAAAGCTGGTGTATTGTCTGAAGTACGCCGTCGTGAGCACTACGAGAAGCCTACAACGGTTCGTAAGCGCAAAGCAGCAGCAGCGGTTAAGCGCCACGCTAAGAAAGTTCAGCGTGAGCAGCGTCGTTTCGAGCGTTTGTACTAAGCGAATAAAGATATTATGTCTGACGCAGGTCTGAAAGCCAGCATCACCTCGGCGATGAAAGAAGCCATGCGCGCCAAAGAAAAGGAGCGCTTGGCAACGATTCGACTCATCTTGGCCGACTTTAAACGAATAGAAGTTGATGAGCGCATCGAACTTGATGACGCACGTTGCCTAGCTATCTTAGATAAGATGTTGAAGCAGCGAAAAGATTCTATTACGCAGTATCGTGATGCTGGACGTGAAGACCTGGCTGAGATTGAAGAGTGTGAAGTGGAGGTTATTCAGACCTTCCTTCCAAAAGCTCTGTCGGAAGACGAGATAGAAGCGCTAATTGGTTCTGCGATGTCAGAAACCGGTGCGGAGTCGGTCCGAGACATGGGCAAAGTGATGGCTGTTCTAAAACCGCAACTACAGGGTCGTGCTGATGTCGGCGCAGTGAGCGGTATGGTAAAAAAACGCCTCGCGAGTTAATCTGCTACCGCTAAACGCGACCCTTGCCTGAGTTTTGGCAGTTCAATCTAGCGGACGTTCACAATGTCAGGACAAATCCCCCAGAGTTTTATTGAAGACCTTCGCGATCGTCTCTCCATCGTGGATGTGATTTCGACGCGTGTCCAACTAAAAAAAGCGGGTTCGACCTATAAAGCCTGCTGTCCGTTTCATAACGAAAATACCCCTTCCTTTAACGTAAATCGTCAAAAAGGCTTCTATCACTGTTTTGGCTGTGGTGCGAGCGGTGATGCTATCTCGTTTCTGCGTGAGCACGATAACCTCAGCTTTGTTGAAGCAATCGAAGAGTTGGCAAAAATAGCTGGTTTAGAAGTACCACGTGATGAACGGTTGAAGCAGGTCTACGATGAGAGTCGCCAATATTACGAGGCGATAGCGAAAGCCGACGCTCAGTATCGTGAAGCCTTACATAGCCACCCGACTAATTCTGGCGTTAAAAAATATATTGCGCAACGAGGCCTTAGCGATGAAATTATCGAGCGTTTCGGGATTGGTTATGCGCCTCCGGAGCGTGACTTTATCGGTGGGTCATTTCAATCTAATCTTTTGGTGAAGCTAGTCGAAATGAAGCTGGTGTCACAGAAGTATGAACGCCCTTTTGACTTATTTCAGAATCGCTTGATGTTTCCGATTCGCAATATGCGAGGAAAGACCGTGGGTTTTGGTGGGCGGACTCTCGGGGACGATAAGGCGAAGTACATTAATTCTCCGGAGTCGAGAGTCTTTCATAAAAGCAGCGAGATCTATGGACTCTACGAAGCTTCGAGAGCCTTACGCACCATTGAGCGACTCATGGTTGTTGAAGGCTATATGGATGTGGTTTCTTTGGCGCAACATGGGATTGATTATGCTGTCGCTACGCTTGGGACAGCCACGAATGAGGAAAATCTTGGGCAGCTACTCAAACGCTGTCAAAACCTAGTGTTCTGTTTTGACGGAGACGCAGCAGGATTGAGGGCGGCTGAAAAGGCGATGGATAATCTTCTTCCTATGTATCAAAACGGAATGCAGTTTAGTTTCCTTATTTTACCTCAAGGAGAAGATCCGGATACGTTGGTCCGAGAGGAAGGCCGAGAGAAATTTGAGGCCAGAGTGAAGCGTGCGATGCCATTATCTGAGTTCTTTTTCAATGTTCAGGTGCGGGGTTTAAATCTTGAGCTTCCTGAAGATCGTGGAGTGCTTCGCAATCGTGCCCAGGCTGTGCTCGATACAATTCCGAAGAGTGCGCTTAAATCTGGTCTTTGGGAGAGGCTGATCGAGCTAACTAGTAGTAGGAAAAAAGTCCAGTCACAGCGTGCCATAGCGCGAGATACTAGCGATATAAAGGTGATCAAGACCAAAGAAGTGGCGATCTGCCTCGGGCTCTATTTCTCCCCCATTAAAGCGCAGGAGTTAGTTGATCTTAACATGCGCTTTGATTCCGAAATTACAGGACAGTTTCTAGATTTCATCCTGTCTAACAGCATCTCCAGCCAGGAAGATCTGCTTTATGCGCTTGCCACCGATCAGCAAGGGTATCGAGAGAGGTTCTTTTATTTGTTTTCCAATTTGGAAAACGTTCCGGAGCCGGATATTGCGATAGAGGAGCTGGATTTCGTTATTAAACGAGCCGGTGATCAAAAAAAACGTGATGATATGCTGCGAGCAGCTAAACTAAATACATCACCAGATCAGCTAACCGACGAAGAACGAAGCAAGGCTCAGGCAATAACCACGCGAACTTCGTAACTCCAACAATTGTTAATAAGCTTGATTTCTATGATATCGATCCCATATTAGCTTTGTGGGTCGATTATATTTCCGTATAATGGCCGACTATTTTTTAATCGGCCACCAGACAATAGGGTGAACATGCCAAGCAATTCACGACAGTCACGTTTGAAAGACCTCATCGCTCGCGGTAAAGAGCAGGGGTATTTGACTTACTCCGAAGTAAACGACCACTTACCCGAAGATATCGCTGATCCAGATCAGGTCGAAGATATTATTCGCATGATCAACGACATGGGTATCCAAGTTGTAGAGGCAGCACCAGACTCTGACTCACTACTAATGTCCGATGGCGACTCAACAGACGAGGTTGCGGCGGCTGAAGCGGCGGCGGCACTTGCGGCCGTAGAGACCGAAGCTGGTCGCACCACTGACCCTGTTCGTATGTACATGCGGGAAATGGGCACCGTTGAACTACTTACTCGCGATGGTGAGATTCGAATCGCCAAACGTATTGAAGAGGGCTTACGCGATGTAATGGCATCGTTAGCACATTTTCCAGGTGCAGTAGCGTCAATTCTTGCGATGTATGATCGAATCGTCGAAGAAGAGGGGCGTCTTACAGATGTTCTAACAGGTTACTTAGATCCAGAAGCTGAAGCGAATATTCCCGTTCCGGTTAACCCCACGACAGTGAATAAAGATGATAAAGCTGACAAGGACGACGAGGAAGAAGAAGAGACAGATAACGGACCGGATCCAGAAGAAGCGCGTGAGCGTTTTGATGCGATTCGTAAGCAGCTCGACAAGGCATTGCGCGTTGAGAGCAAGCATGGTCGAGCAAGCAAAGAGACCATTAAAGAACTAAATGAGTTGGGCGAGCTATTTGCGCCGCTTAAACTGAATGCAAAGCAGTTCGATTTGTTGGTCAATACCGTACGATCAGCCAATGACGTAGTTCGAGTGAATGAGCGAACCGTGATGACGATTTGCTCTCGCGAATGCGGCATGGATCGGAAAGAGTTTATCAAGCGCTTCCCAAGCAACGAGGCAAATCTTGATTGGGTCGACGGTCTAGTTGAAGAACAGCATCCATGTGCTGCGAAGCTTGATCTATACCATGATGAAATCATTCGAGCGCAACGTAAAATTGCTGTGATCGCAGAAGAAGTTGGTTTAACCGTAGCACAGTTAAAAGATGTGAATCGCCGTATCTCAATTGGTGAAGCGAAAGCGCGTCGTGCTAAGAAAGAAATGGTTGAAGCCAACCTTCGTCTCGTAATTTCGATTGCGAAGAAGTACACGAATCGCGGTTTGCAATTTCTTGACTTGATTCAGGAAGGCAACATCGGTTTGATGAAAGCGGTAGACAAGTTTGAATACCGTCGAGGGTATAAATTCTCGACCTATGCAACTTGGTGGATTCGTCAGGCGATTACTCGCTCTATTGCAGACCAAGCGCGCACTATTCGTATCCCCGTTCACATGATCGAAACAATCAACAAGCTGAACCGTATCTCTCGTCAAATGCTACAGGAAATGGGTCGCGAACCTACGCCTGAGGAATTGGGTGAGCGTATGGATATGCCGGAAGATAAAGTACGTAAAGTGCTTAAGATCGCGAAAGAGCCTATCTCTATGGAGACGCCGATTGGCGACGATGAAGATTCGCACCTTGGCGATTTTATTGAAGATACTATGGCAGAGTCTCCCGTTGACACGGCGACTGGCGAAGGCTTGAAAGAAGCGACTCGCAGCGTGCTTTCAGGGCTAACAGCAAGAGAAGCTAAAGTGCTAAGAATGCGCTTTGGAATTGAGATGAATACCGATCATACTTTGGAAGAGGTGGGTAAGCAGTTTGATGTTACACGAGAGCGTATCCGTCAGATTGAGGCGAAAGCGCTTCGTAAGCTTCGTCACCCAACCCGTTCCGATCATCTTAGAAGCTTTATTGACGAATAATCGTCTAGCAAAGTTAAAAAGGGCGCATTATAATGCGCCCTTCTTTTTGGAGCGTTCTGCTTCGGTCTGTTGTTGGCGCGGACTATAAACTAAGACCATAGTGTGCCCCTTTAGCTCAGTTGGGTGAAGCGAGCGCTTTTAACGAAGTACTGCTTCGTGCGAGTGGAACGACTCAAATTTGTAATTTGAGGCCGGGCTAGAGCACCCGAGCAACCCGCAGGGGTGCCAAGTCTGATTTGGTAAAGACTTTAAACTAAGGCCAAAAGTGTGCCCCTTTAGCTCAGTTGGTTAGAGCACCCGACTCATAATCGGTAGGTCCCCTGTTCAAGTCAGGGAAGGGGCACCATTTTTCTTCTTAATCCATCAAGTATCTCTTTTTTTCATTCCTCCCACTCTATGCGATCGATCGCGGTGCGTGCTTCCGCAATCCTGCAGTTAGTTAGTGATATGAGCTGTGTGACGGTGATTGGCCAATGCTTCTGCGCAATCGTCTGAATCTCCGTAAGGCTAAGCGCCGGGAGATGTGCTGAAAGTGATTTCTCTATCCAAAGCCAGGTTTCCTCGCCAGAAGATTCCATCGCATTACGCAGATGGATCGCTTGCTCACTCGTAACATTGAGAATCCAATTCCGAGAACGCCCTTTGCGCTCAAGTTGCGCCCCTGATGCTCTAATAAGTGTTTTCAGAGTTTGGGTGTGGTTTGTTCTGCGGACAAAACTGTTTAATGAAATAGAGATCTGTTGATGCACTGAGTTGGCTTGTGCTGTATGTCGGTCTGGGTTGTTTTTTTGATTGTACGCTTAATTAGCACAAGGTGGCTATCCTACAATACCGACACAGTGACTACCTGAGAGTAATCGCTTTCCAGTCCATCCGTATCGACAACCGTTACCGCGAAGCGGTATTCACCGTCTTCTAGCCCAGTAATATCGAACTCAGTTTCAAGCCCATCAACGACATGAACTGCACCGACATCACCGTTTCCATCGAGTTGGTATACTCTGAAGTTTTCGATTTCATAGACTTCCAGCTCAGAGCCATCGGTACGCTCTAACGGATAATCCCACGAAAGATGAATGGTTGAGCCGTCATCGGCATTCAGTGCGCTATTTGAGCCACTTTGCTGCCCCTGCGTGTTGGCAATATTCTGTTCTGCCACTACTTCACTACTGTCTACTTGGCTTTGGCCGCCCCCGCCGCAACCGACGAGGATCATAGGTGAGAAGCTAAGAATCGACGTAAGAATTGCATTTCTGATTTTGCTCTGAATGCGAAGCGTTTTTCGGATATGCCGCTTTGATATCCAGCCTTTTTTTACCAGTATTTCACCGAGTTGCAGACTACTCGTTTTTTGTTCCTGGATGGCCGACAGTAGTTGCTCTTCGGTTATCAAACCGCGTTCTACGAGCAGGTCTCCAAGCCGTGTTTTTTGTCTCTGATTGGAACTCATTTTTAACAACCTAACAAATGGCACTGCTAAAGGTTAGTCCTATTTTGCCATTCATCAATACAAAACGAAAAAATTGCACTGCTTTGTCGCCTGGTTGAATCCAACCTTTTCTTGGTTAATCTGAAGCATTACCAGACGCATAAAAAAGAAGTAACGACAGGCATTCGGCTCTTATCTGAGCAACAGGATTTAAGCCTTATTCCCTCAAAAATAAGCTGACACACCTGCTTTGATCACTGCCTCGAGGATGAAGTTCGAGGCTCGGCGAAACTGAGAGGAATTTCCCAGAGGTCGGAGCTGTCATTGGGTGTTATGAATATTCACTTTATGGCTGAAGAGATGGGTATCGAAAAACCGAATTATCAGGATGATGCGCAGTGATTGAGCTTATCCTTGCAAAGAGGAATTTTTGTAGGGGAAATGTTAACTCAGCGACTGCGCATGAAATAAATGACACCCACCGATGAAGAAGGCAGGCACGCTGTTGCTTGATGACATGATGCTCTAGATGAGGCTACTAAACTTCAGTAAGTTGCTTTAGGGATGGTTTATGCAGTAGCCGTGCTCTATTAGCCACTTCCAGCCTTGCTCTTCGGTTTCAACATAAACCTGTTGCGGCTTGTCATCCAGCTCTTGTAACAATCGCTCGCGAGCATTTTTCTTCAAGCCGCTTTTTCCAACTACTGCGACCTCCACCTTGTGATCTTGCTTAAGTAACCAAGTTTGTAAGTTAAGCAGTAATGGAATCATCTCTTCGGTATAGAGCTCCCATTCTCGATAGTCCATTAAGCTCGCCCATGGGCCATCCATCTCGTGAACGAGAGGCACAAGAATATTCGTCGCCGCGTTCATACTAGCAGGGTCTAGTGAGCCGAATACTTTCGCATGGAGCACTCGCTCATGAACCGACATATCAAAACGGCCATAAGTATCACTTGAGGAGTGATGTTTCGTCATCTTCTCTCCGCGTAGAGACCATTAAAAGGCGTGAATTCGAACTATACCGCATCTGCACACACCACTTTATTGCGGCCACGCTTTTTAGCCAGATACAACGCTTTGTCTGCTTGTGCGTAGAGGTCTTCTCTATCTTGCGATGAGGTGTATTCAGCTAGACCTGTGCTTGCTGTTAAAGTGATACGGTGGGATTTCCATGGTATTGACGCATTTGCAATACTAAGGCGTAGTCGCTCAAGTATTTCTTGAGCTTCCACAATGGCCGTATTGGGCAAAAGAATTACAAGCTCCTCGCCACCTACGCGACACACTATATCAGCCGCTCTAATTGATTCATCAATCAGTTTGGCGAGGTGAGATAACACCTGATCCCCGCATTCGTGGCCATAGGTGTCATTGACGACCTTGAATCGATCAAGGTCGACCAGAGCAAGACACAAAGGTGTTTTTTCGCGATCTGCTCTGCTGAATTCTTGCTCCAAACGCACATCGAAGTACATTCTATTGGGTAATCCCGTTAAGGCGTCGGTATGTGCCGCACTGATAAGTTGCCTTTCGATACTATGTCGCAGGCCGACGACGACATGCAGACCTGCAATGGAGGATATCCCCGCAAAGATGAGTAATACGGTATCAAAATGATAACTCGGTGAGCCAATATCAACATGCTCGATAAAGTAAAGGACACTGAGGTAGGTGTAGGAAAATAGCGATACGATCAGCGCTTTTCGAAAAGGGAAAAAAAGATAGGCGACGAGCAGCGGAGTAATAAAGAAGAGCACGATAAGTTCGTTGCCAAGGGAGTCTAGCGTCACTACGCTCATCAACACCATATCGATGCTGTAAATAATGACGCCAATGATCTTTCGGTAGCCGTTTAGATAAACATAGGCAAAGACGGCGAGCAGTAAAAAAGTGCTGATAAACTGAATGTAAGATGTCAAATCCCAACCATTGGTGGCACGTGCGATGGCCACAGGAATGGTTGCCAAGATAATCAAAAAAACGCAGGCTAGCGCTACGTTTCGCCTTATTCGATCAAGATGCCGGTCAAAATAATCGATATTAGTATCAACGTTGTGTTTCATTAAATTCCTTGAAAATTCGCCGGCAAGCTTACCAAGACACACGGATCATTGCGGTACTGATCTTTACAGTATAGAGATCTAATGGGTGATGTTACAGCGCTTGCTTGGGAATCTCGCGGGTTACTTTACTCAGATCAAGAGATAGGGATATCTCGCCCTGATGCCCGCAGGTTTATCCGTATTCGCGAAGTTTACTTTCACAACTATAATTGATTCAGTTTTGCTACGTCACTTTATCTCAATGAGGGCATTATGTTGGAAGGATTTCGCGTCTTTTTTTTCGTTATCTTATTGCTCTTCCCGATTCTGGTAGCAGCACAAAGTAATGAGCGCGACGCTACCGGTGCGCTGACGGTTCTGACAGAGCATTGGCCGCCTTTCAACTATATCGTCGATGGCAAAATAACCGGTTTTGGAACGGAGGTTGTGGAAGCAACTCTGAATAACGCGGGAATCAAGTACCAACTTCGCTCTGGAGTCTGGAAGGGGGTCTATGACTGGGCCTTGAAAGAAGACAATGTCTTGATTTACACAATCTCTCGAACAGCCATTCGCGAAGATCTGTTTGAATGGATAGGGCCGTTTGCCGACCGACAACAGAATTTTATTAAACTCAAATCGCGTGCTGACATTGAGGTAAGGTCTTTGGAAGATGCCAAGCGGTATCGCCTAGGGTTGCAAGAGGAGGATGCGATAGCACAAGACTTGTTTTCTTGGGGGTTTGATCGACAAAGTGAAAACCTTGTATTGGTAAACAAACGTGTTTTGCTTTTTAGAATGCTCTTTGCCGGCAGGATCGATTTAATCACCGGGCATGATATTACGGTCAAATATCAGCTTGAGCTGGAAGGCCTGCCCTATTCCGAAATAGAGTATGTCTACCCCATAAACGTTGAGGGGGCCTATTACATGGCGCTCAAAAAGGGTTCTGATCCTGAGTTATTGAGACGTTTGCGAGATAGCTTTTCGGCGCTAGAGCAAAGTGGGGAACTCAAGATTTTGAAAGCGAAGTACAGATAATTGGGGCTGATATCGACAAAGGTTTTGGCTCACTGTCTGCGCTTGATCATTCATTTTAGACAAATAAAACGGCTAGCTGGGAAGGCTCCTATGATCATAAAAACGGTACTGAGTCTAATCCTAGTGTCCTGCATTAGTACCTCGATCGCATCAGAGACAGTCGATGTTTTGTCGATGGACTATCCGCCTTTCACCGCAGAGGCCGATGGTGAGAATGGTCCACTGTTTAGGCTTCTGCGCGACTATGCGCGCGAGCACATGCCTACCAAGCGCATTCGGCCTGTATTTGTGCCACCAGCAAGGGCCTCTCTCTTGTTATCAAAAGGCGAATATTGCTTGAGCTTTTATCCGCCTCCCGAGCATCAAGAAGAGTTCGAATTCATTAAATTGTCGGATGAAACCGTAAAGTTGGGATTTATTCGAGCGCGACAGGCCGGTGCCTTTGTATGGAAAGACTTGTCAGAGCTTAAGGGAAAGTCGTCCGCGATATTGCGACCGAGCCGAAGTGGGAGAGTGCATGAGATGGCCGTTGATGCTGGCATGGAGGTTGTTTATGTCGATTCCATTAGGCAAGGCTTGATGATGTTGAAAAAGGGCCGTGTTGACTATGCCTTTGGCGACAACAACACACTCGCTAGACTGTCAGAAAGCGCCGACATGAATAAAGATGATTACCAATTTTCCGAAACGAGTCTTTTCGAGACCACTGTTGGCATCACTGTACGAAAGTCCTGCAAAGAAGACCTTTTTGCTCCCGCAGAGCTGTAAGTAAGCCTGCCGATTTTTCACTCTGCTTTATTGGAACGTCGAATTCTTCAGCAATGTGCCTTACTGTCGCATTTCTATGCTCTTTGGCTCGGGTTCGTCGAATCCCGCACAGGCGGTTTGGAAGCGAATGTGTTTGCCTCTGTTATTGGTATTGTGTGGAACTATAACGTTATGTCGATTCTGGTCTAAACTTAAATAAACTCTCTTAGAACATAAACGCTAAGAATCTAATCTAAATGCCCTTCTAAGGCTCGATAAATGAATGTTTTAATCGTCGAAGACAGTCGCTCCCTAAGAATAACAATTCAAGCCTGCGTAGAGGATTTATCGCATACAGCGCTTTGTGCAGAGACCGGTGAAGAAGGTCTCGAAATTTTTAAAAATTCTGACGTTGACCTTGTCCTAATGGACATTGAACTGCCCGGCATCAATGGATTTGAAGTAACGCGGCGTATTCGCGAGTTGTTAAAAAATGACTGGATACTGATTATTTTCCTTAGCGCCCAAAACTCCGATGCTGATTTTATCGAAGGGATTGGGGCGGGCGGCGACGCCTATTTGTTTAAGCCAGTAAATGCGGCTGTATTGCAGAGCATGGTATCCGCCATGGGGCGAATTGCTGGGGTTCAAGAGCAGTTGCAAGAAGCCAACCGACAACTCGAATCGATGGCTTATGTTGATCCGTTGACCAAGCTTTTGAACCGCAGAGGAATGATGAACTCGATGGAGCGAGAGTGGTCTCGGTCAAATCGTAACAAGCTAGCGTTGTCTATTTTGCTTTTGGATGTCGATCATTTCAAAGCATATAACGACTTTTACGGGCATTTAGAAGGTGACCGTTGCCTAGAAAGAATCTCCGAAACGCTGCAAAAAGCGACGCTTAGGCCTGCTGATATAGCTTGCCGCTTTGGTGGTGAGGAGTTTCTAGTGCTTCTTCCTGAAACCAGCGCGCAAGGGGCAAGAGAAGTAGGGGTTCGGATTCTTGCTGCATTGAAGGAGGAAAAGCTCCCACATGAAACATCCAGCACTGTGGACTATGTGACTGTAAGTATTGGCGTGGCGAGCAATGTCGATCACACAGATATCGAGTCAATGATTAGAGCCGCGGATGAGCATCTATATCAAGCAAAAGCGGCTGGCCGAAATCAAATTGGAGCTTAGGGTTTTTGCCTCGATTCAAAAACAGATTTTTAATCGTTTCTTCCTAAAGGCTTTGGGCGCGTTTTAGATAATTGCTCTGAAGTCTGTTAGCGTCCGTGCTCTGTGATATACCCTCCTTGCATGTGATTACGTATCGGATCGCGTCTCTACTTTATCTAGTTTTGGAGGTCTGCTGTGCAGCAAAAAACGCATCAACTATTGTCGCAAAGTATTGGTACGAGAAGAGAGCTTCTTAGCCTGCATTACGGTCGTGGCGACATAGATGTGAAGGTGTATATGCAAGCTAGCTTGCATGCGGATGAAGTTCCTCCAATGTTAGTCTTACACCACCTGAGAACCTTGTTAAACCAGGCAGAGGAGCAGGGGCTCATCGCAGGGGAGATCGTTCTCGTCCCGTATGCCAATCCTATAGGCCTTTCTCAGCACCTTGCGAGGGATCATCTTGGCCGCTTTGACTTTACTAGCGGTGAGAATTTCAATCGGAGTTATCCTGATTTTTACGATCTTATTATTGATGACATAGAGCCACGACTTAGTCAGAACGAGGATCAAAACAAGCAAGTCATTCGAGGTGCGATTAAAACTGCGTTGTCCCATATTCCCCGTGCTACTGAACTGGCCGATATGCGCTTAACCTTGCTTGACCTCGCGCATGATGCTGATTGGGTGCTCGACATGCATTGCGACTTTGAGGCATTGATGCATATGTATGTCGATACGCCCTACCTTGATCAGATAAGCGGATTGGCGCGTTATCTTGCAGCGGAAACAGTGCTTTTTGCAGAAGGTTCGGGAGGTTCCGCGTTTGATGAGGTTCAGTCAGGCGTTTGGTATCGGCTTCGTGATCAGTATCAAGGCAAATACCCTATTCCGCTAGCCGGCTGTGGCGTTACACTCGAGTTTCGCGGTGAAGCCGATGTAAGCCATGGGTTGGCCGCGCGTGATGCTCAGCAGATCTTTCATTGGCTACAATCGATTGGTGTGATTGAGGGTGAGCCATCGATCATGCCGCAAGCGCTCTATACCCCTACCCCCTTGGCAGGTTCTGATGCCATAAAAGCACCGGTTTCTGGTGTGCTGGTGTTTAAAAAACGGTTGGGTGATCTGGTTTCGGCGGGAGACGTGCTCGCTGAGATCGTTAATCCGAACGATCAAACCATTACACCCATCACCACGAAGGCCGCCGGAAAGTTTTTCGCACGAGAAAACCGGCGTTTTGCTATTGCTGGTATGGATATTGGTAAGGTGGCTG